>CACXDX010000063.1 GCA_902766525.1 uncultured Bacillota bacterium
CCCATCAGCGCGCCCCGGGAGATCCCCGCGCAAATATCTTTGATGCTCATGGTCTCATCGAGATTTTTGACGGCGCCTTTGATCGTCAGGCCCATATTGGTCCCGGTATCCCCGTCGGGGACGGGATAGACATTGAGGGCGTTGACCTCTTCGCGGTGACTCGTTAACTGCGCTTCGCCATATCGAAAGAACATCAGCAGCATGCCGCTGTTCATCGTTTCAATTTCCTTCATAAAAGAAGTTCCTCCTTATTCCACGACCCTGATGCCGGAAATTTTGATATCCAGCGATTCCACGGTCAAGCCTGTCGTATGTTCCACGGCGTAAAGCACCGCATCGGAAATATTCTTCGCGATTTCCGAGATCTTCGTCCCGTAAAGAACCTGGATCCGGGCGGCGATGCGGATGCCGTTATCCTTGATCTTCACTTCGATCCCTCTGGTGGAGCCTTCGCCCCTGAGGAACTGGCTGAAATTCTGTGCAGGCATACCGACGACGCCGAAGCATTCGGAAACCGCTTTATAAGCAATCTGGGCAATGGCCGTCTGCGAAATCATGATGGTTCCCTTTTCATTTAAAATGGTGCTGACCATAATCATACCTCCGATTTTTCATATCAATCCTGTGAACCTGATTTATTATTATAGCATACTCCGTGATAAAAGTAAAATGATTCCCGATTTTTCCGCCGAAAACAAGGCTTTTTCTTGCGGATATTGAAAATTTTTCTTTTTTTAAAAAAGTACTTTTCAAAACTTGAATAATATGATATCCTATAAGTAAGAGAAAAGGGCGCCGCCCTCTTCTCCTTTCAGCGCCGAGGGAGGGATGACAAAATGAAATTGCTGCAAAAACCGATACAGGTCTATGCCCTCTGCAGGGAAAACGGTGATCTGCTGCCCCTGGCCTTCTGTTTTGAGCAGTTCGACGAAAAACACCGCGTCGCTGTCAACGGCATCAACGATCATCACGAGGAGACTCCGGCCGGGCGGCGGGTGATCTACTACGACTGCCGCATCGGCGACGGCGACCGTGAGCGCATCATCTGTCTGCGCTACGATATCGCCGCCCACAGCTGGACACTGCATAAAGCCTGGAGAAAACAAAAAAAGACCGTTTCACTTTTGTGAAACGGTCTTTCTTTTTTATGCGTCAAATTCGGGACGGACGATAAAACCGTGACAGCGCTGTTCATCGGTGACGAGATGGATCTTTTTACCCGTTTCCCGTTCCCATTTGGGCTGAAGACGGTTATGTTTGATATATTGGATCAGCGGCTTCGACGCTTCCACGCGAATGACGTCGGCCCGGGTTTCCGCCGCTTCCTTATCGACGCAGTGGCGGATCTCAAGGCAAACGATGGAATCGTTATAGACCCGGCCGCGGCCGTCGCAGCAGTCGCATTCCCGATCCATCATCTGATTGAGGCCGTGACCCGTTTTCTTTCGGGTCATTTCCAAAAGTCCCAGTTGGGTCAAACCGAGGATATTGGTTTTCACCCGATCCTTTTTCAATTCTTTTTCCAGCGCGGCGATGACTTTGTCCTGATCTTCTTTGCGGTCCATATCGATGAAATCGATGATGATGATGCCGCCGATGTTCCTCAGCCGCACCTGGCGCACGATTTCTTCCACAGCCTCGATGTTGGCGTTGACGACCGTATCCTCGAGGTTGGTGGTACCGACATATTTGCCGGTATTCACGTCGATGGCGGTGAGAGCCTCGGTATTGTCGATCACGATATAGCCGCCGTTTTTCAGCCAGGCCTTGCGCTTGCCTGCCTTTTTGATCTCATCGAAGAGATTGTAGTCCTCAAAGACCGTGCGCATATTGGCGATGTGCACCCGTTTTTTATAGTTGCCGGAGAAGAACTGAAGTCCTTCGAGAACGGCGTCGTAAGTTTCCTCATCGTTGACGAGGATGGCGGTGACGTCTTCCGTGACCTGATCCCGCAAAATACTGGAGAGCAGATTCAGATCCTTATAGATCAAACGGCAGCCCTTGGCGTGGGCGCTCTTGTTGACGATCTTGGACCAGACGCTTTTGAGCCATTTGAGGTCGTTGATCAATTCTTCCTCACCCATGCCCTTGGCCACGGTGCGGACGATGATGCCCATGCCTTCGGGACAGATTTTTTCCGCCAGCCTGCCCAGACGATCCCGTTCTTCCTCTTCCTCGATCCGGCGGGAAATGCCGATATAGGAAACGGTGGGCATCAGCACCAGATAGCGTCCGGCCAGAGTCAGATGCGTCGTCACCCGGGCACCCTTCGTCGGCGTCGGCTCCTTCACGATCTGGATCAATATCTCCTGCCCTCGTTTCAGCAGGTCGCTGATGTTGGCGGACGCGTCCGTCTCCTCATTGCCGACGACCTTGGGCAGAACCTCCCGAACGTAGAGAAAGCTGTTTTTATTCAGACCGATATCCACAAAGGCGGCCTGCATGCCGGGGAGTACGTTCTCGACGATGCCCTTATAAATATTGCCGGTCAGCCGTTCCTCATCGGCGCGGTCAATGTACAGCTCCACCAGACGGCGGTCTTCCATGACGGCGACGAGGGTTTCATCGGTCTCCGCGCGGATAATGATTTCTTTTTCCATCGTATGCTCCATTTAAGGGGTCTGTCTTTTTTCTCCGTCGGAGATAAAAAGTCCCGTTCTCTCTATTTTGATATCCTTTATTATATCCCAATAAGCGAAGACTGTCAAAAGCTCTGCTACACGCAGACTGCCGCCGTTGCCCAAACGGACGTCGAGCAGGAAACCGTCTTCACAGAGGGTCATGGCCGAAACGTAGCCGCGCAGGTCGATCTCTTTTTCACCTTTGGGACTTTTGCGCAGATAAAAGCAGTGTTCCTCAGCGAGGAAAGCATCGATCTTCCCTTTCAGATCGGCGGGGACGCCGTTTTTGAAGCGCACGCGGTACGCAGCCTCGTTGATCACGGCCTCCAGACGTTTTTCCCCTTCGGCGAGAGGCCGCAGGGACAGCACGCGCACCCCTTCGGGAAGGATGCCGTTGAGGATATCGCCGAGATCCGCGGTTTCGATCTCCCCTTGAAACTCAACGTCCAGATATTCCTTTTCCCCTTCAATGCCGACGCTGCGGGCGGGTCCCAACGAGATTTTGGGACGGGGATTAAAGCCGTTGCTCCAGGCGATGGGCAGGCCGCTGCGAAGCATGGCCCGCTGCCATAAACGCATGATCTCCAGGTGCGAGAGAAAGCACAGGGGCCCTTTGATCTCATAACATAAACGGTATTTCATGGTCTTTCCCCCGCCTTTCTGCAGCCGACGCCGCAGCCGGCGCAGACGTCCTCATAGCAGTGGGGCGTCACAACGGAAGCTTCGGCCTTCTTCTTTTCCCCGAGCAGAAACGACCGGCTGACACCGGCGGAAATATGCTGCCAGGGCAGCGGTTCCTCATCATCAAAGCAGCGGGAAGCATAGGCAACGCCGTCAACGCCGGTTTCCGCCAGCGATTGCAGCCAGCGCTCATAGGAAAAATGCTCACTCCAGCCGTCGAGGCGGCAGCCCAGTTCAAAAGCTCTTTCGCTGACGTCGGCGATGCGGCGGTCGCCTCTGGCGATGATCGCCTCCAGGAAGCTCGTCTCAAAATCGTGATAGCTGAGGCGGATGCCCTTTTGGCCCCTGGCCCAGGATTTGAGATCGCGCTGTTTCCGCCGTACCGTTTCTTCGCCTTCCTGGCCGAACCACTGAAACGGCGTCTGCGCCTTGGGCACGAAAGTGCCGATGCTGACGCCGAGATTGAGGCCGCGGCCGACGGCGGACTTGACCTTTAAAAGCAGCTCTTTGATGGCTTCGATATCTTCATCGGTCTCATGGGGGAGACCGATCATCATGTAAAATTTCAAATTGCGAAAGCCGTGCGCGAAGGCGGTAACGGCCGTATTGACGATATCATCCTCGTCGATGTTCTTGTTGATGATATCGCGCATGCGCTGGCTGCCGGCTTCCGGCGCCAGCGTCAGCGTACCCTTGCGCACCTTCTGCACCTTTTCGGCCAGTTCCACCGAAAAAGCGTCCATGCGCAGAGAAGGCAGAGAGAGGCTGATGCCCCGATCGCTGTAGCGTCTCGTCAATTCGGAAACGAGTTCATCGATGCGGCTGTAGTCCATGGTGCTGAGAGAGAGCAGACCCAATTCATCGTAGCCGCTGTTTTCGATCACCGAGGCCGCGTCGCAAACCAGCGTATCGACGCTCTTTTCCCGGCGGGGACGGTAGATCATGCCGGCCTGGCAGAAACGGCAGCCGCGGACGCAGCCGCGAAACAGCTCGATGACGCCGCGATCGTGAACGATCTCCGTGTGGGGCACGAGGGGTTTTTGAGGGAAAGCGACCTTGTCCAAATCGGCGACGAGGC
>CACXDX010000064.1 GCA_902766525.1 uncultured Bacillota bacterium
CACGACCACGACCACGAAGAAGATCAGTTTGAAGTGCAGCTCGTCACCCTCGTCGATGAGGACGGCAACGAGCAGGAATTCGAAGTGATCGAAATTTTTAAAGTCGATGAAAAAGAGTACGTCGCCATCGCGCCGCCCCTCGGCGAAGAGGACGATGACGAAGTGATGGTGTTCCGCCTGGAAGTCGACGCTGAAACCGGCGAAGAACTCCTGCGCGACATCGAAGACGATGAGGAATGGAATCGCGTTTCCGAAGTGTATATGGCGATCCTCGATGAAGACGACGAAGACTGAATGAAGAAAAAAGATACGCGTCGCCGTTGGCAAAGAACGGCAGACGCGTATTTCCCTGTCTGCCCGAATACAATGGAGCAAAGTCTCTTTTTCGGGTGATCTTTTGGATAAACGGCAACGGCGAAAACTTTCCCGCGGTAAAATCGTGACGCTGCTTTTTCTCTGCTTCCTGCTGCTCGGGGCCTGTCTTCTGCTCGAAGACCGGCTTTGGCTGAGCGCGCAGCGTCTGCCCCGTAACGTCAGCCTCTACGGCGAGGACCTCTCTTCCGCCTCCTTTGAGCAGGCGAAACGTGTGATCGGAACGGTCGTCGCCGATAAGAGCGACGACGTCATCGTGATCGACGTCGGAGAACAAAGCTTCAGCTGCTTCCGCCGTGAGCTCGGCTATCCCCTCGACGGCAGCGCCCTGCTGCGGCGGGCGAAAGCGTTGAACCGGGAAGGGAATTTCCCGATGCGGGCGCTGAGCCGCGTCTCCTCGCTCTTTCGCGAGACCAGACTGGAAGAGCTGATTTTCATCGATGAAGTCGTGCTCGGCCGCCGCTTAAAGGAGATGGAAAAAGCGCTGCCCGCCACCGCCGAGGACGCCCGTTTTTTCTTCGTCGAAGGGGGAGAGATCAAGATCCTTCCCGAAAAACGGGGCCGCCTTTTGGACAAAAAGCGAAGTCTCGCCGAGATCGGAAGGGGCATCAGAGACGACGAAGGCCGCCGCTTCACCCCGGTGATCGCGGAAAACGCCGCGCCCGCCGTGACGGAGGCGGATTTAAAAGCCCTGGCCATCGATACGAAGCTGGCCGAAGCGGTGACTTTTTACAGCGAGGAAGCGGAAAACCGCAGCGTCAATATAAAGAGAGCCTGCGCCCTGCTGGATATGGCCGTCGTCGGACCCGGAGAGAGCTTCTCCTTCAACCGCCGCGTCGGCCGCCGCAGTGAGGAACGGGGCTTTTTGAAGGCCGCCATGATCGAGAACGGTTCCTTTAGCGAGGGTCTCGGCGGCGGCGTCTGCCAGGTCAGCACCACCCTCTACGGCGCCGCCCTGCGCGCCGATATGAAGATCGAAGAGCGCCGCCCCCATTCGCTGCTCAGCACCTACGCGGAGCCGGGAGAGGACGCCATGGTCTCCTGGGGCACCTCGGATCTGGTTTTTTTGAACGATCACCCGCACGCCGTGGTGATCTGCGCCGCGGCCGAAGGAGGCCGCCTCAGCGTCGCTATCTACGGCAGCGCGGCGGAAAAACGGGAGATCGAGATCGTCAGCGAGATCGTCGCCACGATCCCCTTCACGACCGAAGTCGTTGAAGATCCCGATCTGCCCGAAGGCGTCTCCTATACCAGAAGCGCCGGCAGGAACGGTTTGCGCTGCGTCGTTTGGCGCGTCTACCGGGAAAACGGTGTCGAGGTCATGAGGGAGACCGTAAGTGAAGATCTTTACGCGGCGAAAAAGCGCGTTGTCGTGAAAGCGCCGTGATAAAAAAATAACAGAAAGCACAGGATGAAAAAATGAAAAAAATAATCGTGATACTGCTGATCGTCGCCATCGTCGCCGGTCTCTGCGGCTACCGCTGGCTGACGGCTCCCGTGACTTTGGCGGAAGAGACCGTGGTCACCGTTGAGGAAGCCTCCGCCACCGGCGCCATCGGCGCTCTGCTTAAAGAAAACGGGGTGATCCGCAGCGAACTCGGCTTTAAACTGGAAGTCAGGAAGAAAAACGCCGACGGCGATCTCAAACCCGGTACGTACCACTTCAAAGGCGAAAACAGCGTCGGCGACGTCGTCGACGCCCTCGTCTCCGGCCCGGCCATCAGCGGCGTCAAGGTGACGATCCCCGAAGGCTACAACCAGAAACAGATCATTGACACCCTCGCGGAAGCCGGCGTCTGCAGCGAGGCGGAATTCCTCGAGGCCGCGGCCAACGGCGATTTCGGCTACGGCTATCTGCCGCCGGCCGGTGATTCTCTGCGTTTGCAGGGCTTCCTTTTCCCCGAAACCTACTATTTCGCCGAAGGGGATTCGGCGGAAAACGTCATCGCCGCGATGCTCGCCGAATTTGATAAAAACTACACCGACGAGATGCATCAGTATCTGAAGGATACCGGCCGTACCACCTACCAGTGGCTGACCATGGCCTCCATCGTCGAGAAGGAAGCCGTCGTTGCCGAGGACAGGCCCATCATCGCCGGGGTCTTCTACAACCGTCTCGAACAGGGCATGGCGCTGCAGAGCTGCGCCACGATCCAATATGCTTTGGGCGAAGTCAAGCCCGTGCTCAGCATCGCCGATACCCAGATCGATTCGCCCTATAATACCTACACCCATACCGGCCTGCCGCCGGGGCCCATCGCCTCGCCGGGGGTCGAGTCGATGCAGGCGGCGCTTCATCCCGCCGAAACCGACTGCCTCTATTTTGTGGCCAAGCCCAACGGCGCCCATATCTTCTCCAAGACCTATGAAGAACATATGAAGGCCAAGGCCGACATCGAAGCCGGTCTCTACGACAATGAATAAGCGCCGCCCCGAGCTGCTTTCGCCCGCCGGCGATCCGGAAAAGCTGCGCTATGCCGTGGCCTACGGCGCCGATGCCGTCTATCTCGGCGGCGACAGCTTCAGCCTGCGCGCCGCCTCGAAGAATTTCAGCCTTGAGGAAATCGGAGAGGCCGTCCGCTGCTGCCGGGAGCGGGGCAAAAAGGTTTACGTCGCCGTCAACGTCTTTCCCCGTGAGGATGAGCTGGCACCGCTCAAAGACTATCTGGCCCGTCTCAATGAGATCGGCCCCGACGCTCTGCTCGTCGCCGATCCCGGCGTTTTCAGCCTCGCCCGCGCTTACGCGCCGGATCTGCCGCTGCATATCAGCACCCAGGCCAACAACGTCAACAGCGCGAGCGCCGAATTCTGGCGCGGTCTGGGGGCGCGCCGCGTCGTCCTCGGTCGTGAGCTTTCCCTCGGGGAGATTCGGGCGCTGCGCCGAAAAACCGATATGGAGCTGGAGCTTTTCGTTCACGGCGCCATGTGTGTTTCCTATTCCGGCCGCTGTCTGCTCAGCGCCTTTCTCAGCGGCCGCGACGGCAACCGCGGCCGATGCAGCCACCCCTGCCGCTGGCGCTACGCCCTCGCGGAAGCGTCCCGACCCGATCAGTATTTTCCCATCGAGGAGGACGACGGCGGCAGCTATATCTTAAACAGCAAAGATCTCTGTTTGCTGCCCTATCTGCCGGAGCTCATCGACGCCGGCATCGATTCTTTGAAGATCGAGGGCAGAGTGAAGAGTCTCTACTATACCGCCGTCGTCACCGACGTTTACCGCCGCGCTCTCGACGATCTCTTCGCGGATAAAGCCCGCTTTGAGCAGAACCTGCCCGACTATATGGAAGCGCTTTGTTCGGTGAGCCACCGTCAATACTGCAGCGGTTTCCTGACGGGACCGCCGGACGCGGACGCTCAGCGCTACGAGACCTCCGCTTACGTGCGGCGCTATGACTTCATCGCCCTGGTCAAAGGCTACGACGCGGAAAAGGGCCGGCTCCTGTTGGAACAGCGCAATCACTTTGCCGCCGGCGAGGAGCTCGAGATCGTCTCGCCGGGCGCGCCGCCCCGCAAATGGAAGCCGGAACACCTCTATGACGAGGAAGGCGGGGTCATTTCAGCGGCGCCCCACGCTCAGATGAGGGTCGCCGCCGACTGCGCGGAAGCCTTTCCGGCCATGAGTATCGTGAGGAGAAAACGAAGTGGAGCTTAAAGCTTTTCATATCGACGTCGCGCTCGACGTCAAAAACATCGATTTTTTGAACCGCGTCTTTGAGGGATACGACCATCTCTGTGTCGTCAGCACCGTGGACCGCCGCGCCGGGATCGTGCGTCTGCGCGGCTTCGGCAAGCGCGGGCCCGTGCGCCGCGTTTTGAAGGGGCTGCCCTTTAAGACCGAGATCGTCGCCGAATCTCCGGAGAACGACGCATAAACCGCCCGGAAAAAAGGAAAACTACGGATGAAAACATCCGTGGTTTTTTTTCTTTTCGGGAGGGATATCCATGCTTCGCCGCCCCTTTTTCATCCTGCTCTTTGCCGTTTTCGGTCTCGTGCTGCTTCTGCGCCTCGTCGATCTCCAGATCTTTCATCATCGGGAGCTGCTCGCCGCCGCCGACGCTTCTTCCCTGCGGGTCGTGACCTTGACCGAACCGGCCCGCGGCGCGATCCTCGACAGAGAGGGCAGACCGCTCACCGCCGCCGAGGACAGTGCCGCCCTCCTCGTCGTCCCGGCGCTCCTCGATGACGCCGACGTTGTTTGCCGCCGTCTCGCCGAGACCCTTGACCTCGACGGTGATAAGCTGAAAAGCGCCGCGCTGAGCGAAAGCGAAGGGGGAGAGACCTTTTACCGCGAGGCCTTCATCGCCAAAGACGCTTTGAGCGAAAGCGAGATCGAAGCCGTCGCCGCCTCATCCTTGCGGGGCGTTTTCGTCATCGAACATCGGGGGCGGCTCCGTCCGGAGCGGACCGCCCAGCATCTCATCGGCAGCCTGGAGGAAGAAAGGGACAGCCGCGGCGAAACCTCGCTGAAGGGCGGCAGCGGTCTGGAAGCTCTTTACGACGCTGTTTTAAAAGGGGAACGCCATCGCGTTCTGCGCTTTCCCGTCGACGCCAAAGGCCGCGCCGGCGACTTTGACGGTTATTATCTCAGCGAGGACGTTTCCGGCGACCCCGGTTCGCTCCGTCTCAGCCTCGATCTCGACGTTCAGCGCCTGGCCGAGAGTGCCCTCGGCGGCCGCGACGGCGCCGTCGTCATCCTTGACAGCGTCAGCGGCGACGTGCTGGCGCTGGCCTCTTCACCGAAGTACGATCCCCGTCACCTCGCCGAGGAAGATGAGGGAGATATCTACGTCAATAAAGCCTTCGCCGCCGCGGCGCCGGCCTCCCTCTTTAAAGTCCTGACCGCCGCGGAAGCGCTGGAGAAGGGCATCGTCAAAGCGGACACGCTCTTTCACTGCGGCGGCGGCTGCAGACTTGCCGACGGCCGCGTCGTCTCCTGCAGGGATGGCAGGGGCCACGGCCTGCTCCGCTTCGATGAAGCCCTCGCCGCAAGCTGCAACGGCGTCTTTGTTCAGACCGCCTTAAAGCTCGGGAAAAGCGAACTGCGGGAGGCTTTTCACCGCTGGGAGCTGGATGACGACCGCCTGACGGGCTATCCCCTAAAGGCCCGCTCCCGCCTGGAGATCGACGACGGCGAAGGCGCTTTGGCCAACGTTGCCCTCGGCGAGGAGGGCGTCGCCCTGACGCCGCTGAACGCCGCCAAAATGCTGAACGTCGTCGCCTGCGGCGGTTTGCTGCTGACGCCCCGTCTCGTCACCGCCGTTGAGGACGGTGAGGGCAGAGAGATCCGCGCTTTCGACAACGCTTTGCCCAAGCGGGTGATCTCCTCAAAAACGGCGGCGACGCTGACGGAGATGATGAAGAAGACCTTTTTGACGGGGACCGCCGCTTCCCTGAATCTCGGCGCTTTCGATCCCGCCGGCAAGACCGGCAGCTCCGAGAGCGGTGTCGCCTGGATCGGCGCCTTTTTTCCGGCGGATCATCCCCGCTATACCGTCGTCGTCATGGTGCGCGGCGGGAGCGGCGCCGCCGACGGCGGCCCGGTTTTGAAGACGATCTGCTCCGGGCTGCTCCGGGACGGAGAGGAACAGCGTTGACAAATGCAGTTCTTTCCCTTACAATGGTGGTATGAAATAAGGAGGAATGAATATGGCAAAAGCAACGATCGAAGCCGGCGTCTGCGGTTTGACCACCGTTGTGAACGTGGAAAATAAAGACGGCATGAATTATACCCTGAAAGTGGATTCCCAGTGCGGAGCCTATCAGGATCTCGATGAACGGCTGCCCGAAGTGTCGATGATGGCGGGTTTTGACCCCATCGGCAGCGGCGCGGTCTACGAGGCCTGCCGCGCCAAGTGCAAACACGGCGCCTGCCCCGTGCCCATGGGCATCATCAAGGCCGTGGAGGTCGCCGCCGACATGGCGCTGCCCAAGGATGTGAAGGTGACGCTGGAAAAGTAAAAAAAATGAGTATCCGAAAAAAGCCCGCTGTCCGTTCAAAGACGTACAGCGGGCTTTTTCCCTTTCGGCGGCGAAGGCGGCGGGGCAAAAGAGTCTTGCGGAATGTGTCGGAATATGGTATATTTTATGATGTAAAGATAGAATATTTCCACATCGAAAAGCAAAGACGGATCTTTTAAAACCGCCGTCAGAGAAGGCGGAAAAAGCGGGGTTTTTGCTTTTCCGGTGATAAAGGAGGCATCCCAGCCATGTTTTGTCAATATTGCGGTAAACAGGCGGCCGAGGGCATGAATTTCTGCCAATACTGCGGCAAGCCTTTGCAACCGGTGAAGGCGGAAACTTCCGCCGCCGAAACCACTCCGGGCGGAAAAGCCGCCGCGGAAGAGGAAACCGCCGCTC
>CACXDX010000065.1 GCA_902766525.1 uncultured Bacillota bacterium
CCCGTGATCCCCCACGACGACAGCGCCGACGATCTCTTCTGCCCCTTAAGCTTTCGCCGTCATCACGGCCACCGGGGCGCGACCGGTCACGTTCTCGTCCCGGCCTCGCTGCTTCAAAGCAGCGCGGACATCGTCGCCTACGGCGCCGGGCTGGACAACACCTTCTGCCGCTTCGTCTTTACGGTGGAACCCCGGCCCAAGCCGGGAAAGAAAGAGGAGAGAAAAGGAGGAAAGAGATCATGCGATTTTTAGATCAAAAGGGCTTGCTTTTGGTCTGGCAAAAGCTGAAAACGCTCTTAAGTGAGCACAGCGACGACGGTGACCGCCATCTGCCCGCGGGCGGCAGCGGCGAGCTCTTATATCTCAACGCTGAAGGTCACCCCGATTGGGGCCGTCTCCTTTTTGTTTACCCCAAGGCGGGTGAGGCCAAAGTCCATGAGGCCGTCCTCGGCGGCTTTTTGAAAATCGGCTGAAGGCGGCGGAGAGAGGAGAAGAAAAAAATGAGTTACACGAAACAAAACTGGGCCGACGGCGATCTGATCACCGCGGCGAAACTGAATCATATCGAAGAAGGCATCGGCGATCTTGAGGAAAACGGCGCTGTTTTTCCGGTCGAGGCCGACGCCGCCTTCAATGACTTTTCCTGCTCGCTGAACAAAAGCTGGCGGGAGATCTTCGCGGCGCTGGCCGCGGGAAAAGCGGTATTCGCGAGATATATTTCGGAAGAGGATTCCGCGGCGATGCTCGCGCCCGTGATCGACGTCGGCATATACGGCGATTACGGTGTAACGCTGTTCATGGCGACGGGATTCCCCTGCGAACCGAGTTTTGAGACGTTCTTTTCGGAAACAGCCGACGGCAGGCTCCGCCACGCCATCGCCCTTTGAATCCGGCGTTTCGGATTTCCGATCGGAAAGGAAAGGTAAAACTATGGTGCGAAGCTATTCTCTGAAAAAATTCGGAGGGGAGCACCTGCTCTCCCCACATTTCAAATTAAAGGAATTCGCCTCGAAGGACGGATGCGACACCGTTCTCGTCAGCGATGAGCTTCTGACCATGCTGGAAAGGCTCAGGAGCTATCTGAACGGCACGATCACGATCAACAGCGGCTACCGCAGCGTATCCCATAACAAAAAGGTCGGCGGCGCCGCCTCTTCCCAGCATCTCTTCGGCACCGCCGCCGATATCGTGGTCAGAAAGAAAGGGGAGATCGTGCCGGCGAAGCTGATCTGCTGTCTCTGCCAGACGCTGGGCTTCAAGGGCATCGGCTACATCTCGAAAAACGCCGTCCACGTCGATATGCGCCGTCTCGGCCGCTACCGCGGCGACGAGCGGCGCGGCTACGCCGGCAACGTCGGCGGCGATTTCTACCGCTACTTCAACGTCTCGGAAAAGCAGGTCCGCGCTTTGGCGGCGACGCTGCCCGCGGCGGCGAAGAGCGTAAACAAGGAGGAAGAAATGACACAACAGCAATTCAACGCGATGGCGGAACGCTATTTTGCCGCCAAAAACGACGAACCGGCTTCGGGCTGGAGCAAAGAAGCGAGAGCCTGGGCCGAAAAAGCGGGGATCATCAACGGCATGGCGAACACCATGGCCTATAAGGGCTGCTGCAGCCGGGAAATGGCCGTGACGCTGATCTACCGCCTCTATCGTCTGCTCGCGAAAGAGCAGTGAGGAGGTGAGACCATGCAGGATCTCTGGATCGGTCTCGGCGGCCTCGTCGTCGCCGCCGCCGGTTTCGTTCTGGCCTACGCCGTCTTCCGCAGAGAGGCCGCCAGGGCCGAAAAGGGCTGCGGTGAAAGGGACGGTATGCTTTTGAGCGAGATCGGCTACGTCAAAAGCGGCGTCGATGATATCAAGGCCCACCAGCGTGAACAGGACAACCGCCATCTGGACATGGTGGAACGGGTCACCGCCGTGGAGCAAAGCGCCAAGCAGGCCCACCGCCGCATCGACCGCATGGAACAGGGAAGGGGTGAGGAACTGTGACGGAGCATTGCCATCATATGCGTTATCATCACCCCGATCTCTTCGACTGCCGCGCTTATTCCCCCTGCGGCAACAGCCGGGGCTTCCCCGGTTCCTTCCTTTCGGCCTATGCCATCGCCGTGAAGCACGGCTTCCCCGGCACGGAGCATCAGTGGCTCCAAAGCCTCAGGGGGGAGAAGGGCTGCCCCGGCGACAGTGTCCGCCCCGTCGGCGAAGCCTGGCTGAAGAATCATTTGACATGAGGTGATACCATGAAAGATACGATAAAAGAAAAAACGGGCAGTAAAGTCATGTGGATCTGCCTCGCCGCCGTGGTCTTTACCCTCTTGAAGGAGGTTTTCGGCTTCGACAGCGAAGGCCTCCTCGGCGATCTCGGCGACGTGCTGCTGGCCTTCACCGCCGCCTTCGGCGTCGTCAACAATCCCAACGACAGGAGTGCCTTCTGATGGCGGCCTTTCGCGGCTTCAGCCGCAGGGCGGGATGGGGCGATCTCAAAAGCGAAGTGGCGCTTCTCCGCGCCGATCTCAACAGTCTCAACGATGAGCTGGCCTATCTTCTGCGGAATCTCGGCAGCGACAACATGAACCCCGCCGAGCTGGCCGCCTTCCTCGCCGAGCGCGACTGTTCCCTCGAGCAAGCCTTCGCGGAGATCCGAAAAGAGATCGACAAAACCGCTTCCGGCGAGACCCTTCAAGGCCTCGGCCGCCGTCTGCTCGAGGCCATGGAGGCGCTGAACGCGGATATGGCCGAGGTGACGGATCGCCTCGACCGCGGCGAAAACGCCCTTTCCCGGATGAACAGGGAGCTCGGCGCCTTTGAGAACTGGACGAAAACGGCGGTGACC
>CACXDX010000066.1 GCA_902766525.1 uncultured Bacillota bacterium
ATCAGCTGTTTGCTCCTGGCTTTCGTTCTGAATCTGGTCATGGAATGTCTGGGGCGGCGCAACCCCATCGACGGCATCATTTACCTCTTCACCAACCCGATCATGTTCTTATATAACGTTCTCATCATCATGATGACGTTATCGGTGGCGCTGCTGTTTAAACGCCGGGTTTTCATCGCTTTTCTCATCTCTCTGATCTGGCTGGGCTGTGCCGTGGCCAACTGCGTCCTTTTGGGCTTTCGCACGACGCCGTTTTCCGCCATTGACCTGACCATGATCTCCTATGCTCTGAGCATCATCGACATTTATCTGACAAAATTCCAGATCATTCTCGTCAGTACTTTGTCCCTGATCGCCGTGGCTTTGATCATTTTCATCGCCGTCAAAGCGCCGAAACTGAAACGCCGTGTCAAATACATCAAAGCGTTCGCCTTTGTCATTTCCATGGTGATTATTGTATTCTTTGCCACCGGTACGGCGATCCAGACTCAGTTTTTAGCATCCCGCTTCGATAATTTAGCCGACGCTTACAAAAACTACGGCTTTGCTTACTGCCTTTCCAACAGTTTTATCGATTCCGGCATCGACAAACCCGACGACTACAGTGAAGATGTCATTACATCGATGAACGACACGGCCTATGCCGAAGCCATTGCCGCGGGCACGCCCCAAAAAACGCCGAACATCATTTTCCTGCAGCTGGAATCTTTCTTCGATCCCAATCAAATCAATAACCTCTATTATTCCAGAAATCCCGTACCCAATTTTGAAGCCATGTGTGAAAACGGCATCTCCGGCTACCTCAACGTAGCCACGGTCAGCGCGGGTACGGCCAACACCGAATTTGAGATCCTCACCGGCATGAGCCTGCAGTTTTTCGGCGCCGGAGAATATCCCTACAAGACCATTCTGCTCGATAAAACCTCTGAGAGCGTCGCCAACAACTTAAAACAGCTCGGTTATTCCACCACGGCCATTCACAACAACCGCGCTTCCTTTTACGGACGCAATGAAGTATTCCCCAATCTCGGATTCGATACCTTTATTTCCAAGGAATACATGATGGATCTGGAATACACGCCGGTAAGCTGGGTCAAGGATAAGGTTTTAACCAAAGAGATCATCGGGGCCATGCAAGCCACCGAAGGCAAAGATTTTGTTTTCACCATTTCCGTTCAGGGTCACGGCAAATATCCGACGGAATTCACCGGTGAAGAAGACTACAACGTATTTGTCTACGGTGACGGCGACGAAAGCCGCATTGCCGGTTTTTCCTATCTCGTCAATCAATTCTATGAAATGGATCAATTCCTCGGCGAACTGACAAATGCGCTCTCCTCTTTCGATGAAGATACCGTTCTTGTCGCTTACGGCGATCATCTTCCCGGCCTTGATATCAACGAAAAGGATCTGGTCAACGGAACGCTTTTCCAGACAAATTATGTGATCTGGAGCAACTTCGACCTTAACGGCGATGATGTTGATCTCTATACTTATCAGGTCGGCGCTTATCTTATGAATCTCCTCGGCATCCACGAAGGCGTTATGAATCGTTATCAACAAACCGCCGTCAACAAAGATGACTATCGCAAGGGTATGGAATTGCTGCAATACGATATGCTCTACGGCGAAGATTACTCTCACGACGGGATCAATCCCTATCTTACCACGGAATTAAAAATGGGGATCTATGATATTACGGTCAGCGACGCCATCCTATGCGAAGATTCCCTCTATGTTTTCGGCAATAATCTTACCGAAGCCAGCAGCGTTTTCATCAACGATGAGATGTATAAAACCACCTATTTCTCTCCCAATATGGTCATCGTGCGCAATGCGGAGATCAAACCCGGCGATACCATCTGCGTCAAACAGGCCGGGAAAAACAAAAAGCCTTTGAGCGCGTCAAATGAAATCAGTTTCAGCGGCGCGGTTTTTGAAGGAGAGGAAGACGCCGGTACCGCGGCGGCAAACGATCTTTAAAACAGTATCCGTTACGCTAAAAGAGAGCAGACATTTTGTCTGCTCTTTTTTCTTTTTCTTATCTTTCTCTTCCGTATCACATGATCGTTTTTATTTTATCGACCATTCTGTCCAGATCGGATCGCTGTTCAAGCTCTGCGGCAAGTTGGATCGCCCGGCTCACATTATCCGTAATCAGACCGTCAACTTGTGAACAGAGAAAATGCTTCTGGGATTCGACCTCATTCGCCGTCCACACCAGCACTTTTTTCCCTTCGTCGTGAATGGCGTTTATCGTGTCGGACGTTGCCGATTCTTCTTCAAGACCGAGATAGTCACAATTCAAATTCGCCGTTTTGCCGAACGAGGCAAAGGTCAAAAAACCTGTCTGCATTTCGGGATAATTCGTCTCGATATAATCAATCAGATCATATTTCAGTGAAACCAAAACACATTGGTCTTCCATCTGATAATGTTTGACAAGACGAACGACGTCATCGGCCATCTTCCGGTCGGCGGTATCGCCTTTAAGTTCGATAAAAAGAATGATCCGTCCTTTGCTCGCGAGGAGCATTTCTTCAAAGGTCGGCACCTGTTCCCCGTCGACAGATAACATTTTGACTTCTCTTAAAGTCATCTCTTCGGGTTTCCTTTCATCGCCGGCCACCCGTTTAAAGGTGCTGTCATGATTGAGAACATAATGACCGTCCCGCGTTCTCTGGATATCGATTTCACTTCCGTATGCCCCTTTACTCCAAGCGGTCTCGAGGCCGGACAGTGTGTTTTCTTTCCCTTCGCTGCCTCCTCCGCGATGCGCTATGATCTTGACGTCGGTATCCGGAGGAAACAGCTGATCGAAATGGACATAGATCATGGAGACCGCCACAATCATGGCAACCGCCGTAATAACGGCAACGGATTTATAGCCGGTTCTCCTCTCTTCCGCTTTGTCTTTGTACTCAAAAGTACTGCCTTGTTTGTAAGAATAGAACAGCTGCGTCATTTTCATCATATATAAAGGAACCCCGAGCAGGTCTGCCAAAGCGGAAATGACCGTGCCGGCGGTAACAAAAAAAATCGTCAGCAGACGGCTGACCGCGCCGGGAAGAGACAAAACAGAGATCAGTTTGAGCGGAAGGAAAAGACAGATGATCGCGATACCGGTAAGGGCCGCCGATATCGTCAAAATGTACAGCACATTTTGCTTTAGATAATCCGTCCGGTTTTCCCTTATGAGCCGCTTTGATTGCCGTGACGCATCTCCTATCGACAGCTTATCGATGACGATACCGTGCAGAATAAAAAGGTTGGCTACGCCTAAAGACAAAAACAGCAAAACAGCAAATCCGGCCAGAGCGGAATACAACACGGAGTTTTCAATAAACGCCGCGATAAAAGTCGGGATATACAGTTCTTCCGTCAGAGAGATCGAAAGACTTATGCCGAGGATGGGAGCAAGAAGCGCAATATATAATACGACGATGATCCCGCGGATATTGACGAGTTTTCCGATAGAAAGAAAACCTTCCGCAACGCATTCTTTAAGTGAAACTTTTTCCCCGGTTAGCAGCTCTCTGCTGAGAACGATCTTGGAATTGAGATCGAAAGCCACATATAGGAACAAACATACGAGCCCCAGCAGCAATATGAGGATGCCCTGCCAAGTCGAAAAAAGGAATTTATAATCCCCGGAGGTCACGGCGACCCTGCCGCTGCTTTTGAGCAACACCAAAAATAATCTGCCAAACAGAAATAACCAGATCCCAATCAAAGCTTTTGTGGCGATCTGGTAATTGAATATATCGGGACACGCCTGCAAATAGGGCTTCAGTTTTTGCTGTATTATATTCTCACTTTTCATGGCTCTTTAATGATAATACTCTGCCGAAGCAGAGTATTATTATTTTCGTAATCGTTTTTTTTATTCCTGTCTCTCAAAGATCAGATCAACGC
>CACXDX010000067.1 GCA_902766525.1 uncultured Bacillota bacterium
GGGATTATCGGCGGGAAATCTTTCCCGTATCCGTAGAGGACAGCCGGCGACGCCGGATACACTGCGCAAGATCGCCGCGGCTTCGGTCACGGTTTGCTATGAAGAGCTGATGGATGCCGCGGGTTTTGCTCTTGATGAATCGACCGGCCTCGAAGAAACGGAAAGTATATCGGGATTGAGCGCGGAGATGATCCTGATCCCTTTGGTAAAGGATATTGAAGCGACGAAAAAGAAATTATCTTTACGCATAAAAGAAGATCGTTCTTTGGAAAAAATCATTTTTTATGCGGGAGATATGCCCGAGGGTGAATACTTCGCTTTTGAGGTCGGAGAAGAGAGCATCGCAAAGCTTTCCCCCGGTGATACCGTGCTCGTAAATATGAGTGCCGATGTTGCTGACGGTGATGTTGTCCTTGTCGGTTTGAAAGACGAAGGCGCTGTGCTGCGCCGATTGACCGAAAGTGATTCGCAGTATTTGCTTTACGGCGATGATTTGAGTAAGTTTCCGATGCGGAAAGTTTCCCGCGCGAAAGCGGAAATCTACGGCGTTGTGGAAAAAGCCATTACAAATCTTTGAATGAAACATCGAAATATAACAAAAGCCCGATCAAATGATCGGGCTTTTTCTTATCGACGATTATCGCCCGCAGCGACAGCGATTGCGCGTATGGGAACCGCATTGTTCCCTTTGACAGCATTCATTTTCGCAGCGGCACCGGCAGCGGCATTGACAGCCGCAGCAGCAGTTGCCGCAGCAGCAGTTGCCGCAGCATCCGCCCCAGAACGGGAAAAAGAAAAAGGGAAACATGGGCACACCTCCTGTCCAATGACTTTCTTTTTTTATTTTATGAAAAAACCCTTTGTTCGGTGCGGACATATTTTTTGTTTTTTCGCTATAAAGTGTGATGAGGTGGATATGATGATGAACGCAATCTGGCTTTTTTTATTCTGCGGCGGGATCCTTGCCGCTGTGGTCACCGATCGGACGGCATTGATTTTTCCTTCCGTTCTCGCGGGAGCAAGCGACGCTGTGGAGCTTTGTATCGGTCTTGCGGCTTTCCTGGGAATTTGGTGCGGTATGCTGCGACTGGCCGAGTGCTCCGGATTGATGATAAAAGTTTCCCGCCTTGTCGCGCCGCTGCTGCGGCCGCTCTTCCCCGATCTGCCCAAAAATCATCGGGCCTGGGCGCCGATGATCATGAATGTTTCCTCGAATTTGCTCGGTCTCGGCAATGCTGCCACGCCTTTCGGGATTAAGGCGATGAAGGCTCTTGATGAGGATAATAAGGAGAAGGGAACGGCGACAAAGGAGATGATCACCTTTTTGGCATTAAACACTTCCGCCGTCAGTCTCTTCCCCGGGATGATTCTGGGTTTTCGTGCCGAGGCCGGCAGTATTGAGCCGACGGCGATCATCATTCCCTCTTTGCTCGCCTCTCTCTGCGGTTTGACGGCATCGCTGCTGACTGCGAAGATTCTGGCGAAATGGGGAGGGAAACGATGATTGCCGTACTGTCCGCCCTTTCCGTGTTCATTGTTCCTTTATTGCTGTTGACGATTCCCGTTTATGCTTTTTACCGCGGTGTTTCGGTCTATGATGAATTTATCGACGGGGCGAGAGAAGGACTGATGCTTTGCCTGCGTTTACTGCCGGTATTGATCGCGATGATGGCGGCGACGTCTGTTTTTATCGACGGCGGCGGTATGAACTTCCTCGTGCGTTTTTTTTCTCCCCTGTGCGATCTGTTCGGTCTGCCGCGGGAGGTTTTTCCCCTGGCGTTTATCCGTCCGCTTTCCGGTACCGGTTCTTTGGGTTTTACTTCCCAGCTTATTCATGCTTACGGTCCCGATTCTCTCATCGGGCGTTTTGCCTCCGTTGCTCAGGGCAGTACCGAAACGACTTTTTATGTGCTCAGCATTTATTTCGGCGCCGTTGCCGTCCGCCGTTTTCGCTATGCTCTTTTCGTCGGTCTTATCGGCGATACGGTTGCTTTTGCCGCGGCTTTTATTCTGACGAAAGTCTTTTTTTATTGAAAAGCGAAAGGATTTTGCCGATTATTTTTTTGGATAAAAAAATCACTTGTATAATTTGGAAAATGCCTCTATAATAAAGAACACAGGCGGAGGAAGATATGGAAGAAAGATTACAAAAATTACTGGCTTCTGCCGGCGTTGCTTCCCGCCGTAAGGCGGAGGAAATGATCGCTGCGGGCCGGGTCAGCGTCAACGGTGTTACCGTGACCGAACTCGGCACCAAAGCCGATTTCGGCAAGGATCGCATTTTCGTTGACGGCAAACCGGTCGTACACAAGGAACGGAAAATATATGTCATGATGAACAAGCCGAAAGGCTATTTATGCACGGTAAGCGATACTCATGATCGTCCTATCGTGCTCGATCTGCTCCCCGACTGGCATGTGCGTATTTATCCGGTGGGGCGTCTTGATATGGATACATCGGGTTTGCTGTTGTTGACCAATGACGGCAAATTTACCAACGCCATGATTCATCCCTCTCATCGTATCAATAAAGTCTATCGGGTGAGAGTGAAGGGGACGCCGACAGAGGATCAGATCGAAGAATTAAAGCGCGGTCTCGTTACCGAGGAGGAAAGCTTTGCGCCGGCGAAGATCCGCTTTCTTGCCAAAGAGGGAAAATACACCACCTGGCAGGTGGTGATCCATGAGGGGAAAAAACGCCAGGTCCGCCGTATGTTCGATGCGGTCGGTCATCGTGTCGAGGCCTTGACCCGGACAAACTTTGATTTTCTCAGTGTGGATGGGTTGAAAGAAGGAGAATGGCGTTTTCTTAAAAAGGATGAAGTGCGCCGCCTGTTTAAAGATGCGGCCGGCCGCGGGGAAAAGGAAAAAACAAAAAGCGGTTTTGCCGTTCCCCGTTCCAAGCGGAAAACCTCACATTTTTATGATAAAAAGAAGGGACGATAATGAAATTAACTCGTTTTGTCCATAACAGTGTTTCCAAATACGGTATGATCGATCACGGCAAGGTGTATCCTTTGGCCGGGACGATTTTCGAAAAACCCATTCGCGACGGGCTCGGCTTTCGTTTGGAGGATGTTCGGCTTCTCTGCCCCGTTCAGCCTTCGAAAGCGATTTGTATCGGTCTCAACTTCAAGAACCATGCTTCGGAGCTGGACATGGCGATCCCGAGTGAGCCTGCTTTTTTTATGAAGCCCAGTTCGGCGGTGATCGGGACGGGAGAATCCATCGTCTATCCCCACGAGCTTGTTACGCAGATGGATTATGAAGGTGAGCTTGCCGTCGTTATCGGCCGCCGTGCCCGCTATATCGAAGAGCAGGATGTGGATTACTATATCCTCGGCTATACCATCGCCAATGACGTTACCGCCAGAAATCTCCAGCCCAAAGACGGACGCTGGATGATTTCCAAATCCTTTGATACCTTTTTGCCGGTGGGTCCCTGGGTGGAAACGAAAGTGGATCCCCACCATCTGGAAATCATCGTCAAGGTCAACGGTACTGTCCGTCAGCGGGCCAATACCGATGATATGATTTTTTCCGTACCGCGGATCATCAGCTATCTGAGCAAAGTAATGACGCTGAATCCCGGGGATCTTGTGTTGATGGGAACTCCCAGCGGTGTTGGGGAACTGACTCCCGGAGATCGGGTCGCCATCAGCATCGAGGGCATAGGCTGCCTGGAAAATATTGTCGTTTAAGAGGTTGAAACC
>CACXDX010000068.1 GCA_902766525.1 uncultured Bacillota bacterium
CGAATCCGAAATCTGCGTGATCAGCAGCAAAACCGTGAAGGAAGACCTGAAAAGCAATGCTGAATGGGTCATTGTGAATTACGACAGCCTGCGCTGCGTCCACAGGGAGATCCCTCTTTCTGTCTGGGCGGAAGGCTTTTCGACCGCCGTTTTCGATGAAGCGCATTACTGCAAGGCGGTCAGCGCGAAAGGCGGCCCGGGAAGCATGCGGTCAAGATTATCCGCCATGATCTCAGAAAGAGTACCGAATGTATATCTCCTGACAGGCACGCCCATCACCAACAGGACCAGAGATATTTTCATGCTGCTGAAGATGGTCGGTTCGCCCCTGGCGAAAAACTGGTTTGCCTTCGCGCACCGGTACTGCGGGGCCGAATGGAATTCCTTCGGATGGCAGTTCGACGGGGCATCGAACCGGGAAGAGCTGAACCGGAAGCTCAGGGACTGCATGCTCAGGCGGCGGATCGAAAACATCCTGGACATGCCGCAGAAGATCCGTTCCTATATCCCTGTAGAGGCCGACCTGAAGGAATACAACAGGATCCTGAAGAAATACCTCTCTCCGGATGACGACAGCAGCCCGCTGGCGGTGCTGAACGCCATGAAGCAGGCCGCGGCAATGGGGAAAACCGATAAGACCTGCGCCCTGATCTCGGATCTCCTGGAAAACGGGAAATCCGTCGTGGTCTACACCTGCTACCTGGAGCCCGCCGAAAAGATCTGCCGCTGTTTCGGAGACGACTGCGTCAGGATCACGGGAGATGTTTCGGCAGAGGACAGGCAGGCTGCCGTCGAGCAGTTCCAGAACGGGGAAAAGAAAGTCATCGTCTGCACAGTCTCTGCCGGCGGCGTGGGACTGACTCTGACGCGTTCGGATGTGGTCGTATTCAATGATTTCGACTATTCCGCGGCGAATATGCGCCAGGCCGAGGACCGCATCTGGCGGATCGGCCAGCGCAACGCCTGTTCCATCTTCTATGTCTACGCGGACAAATGCCTGCTCGATGAAACGCTCTGCGATATGCTGAACAGGAAGCTCTCCGACATGGGGAAGATCATCGACGGAAAGGAGGACGCGCTGGTTACAAATGAAGACGAGGACAACCGCGCTGTGCTGCTGAAGAAGCTGCTCACGATGAAAAGCACGGCGGAAAGGAAACGGAAAAGCCGGAAGAGGGAAATTATAAGGGAGCCCTCTGTCCTGCAGCCTTTTCTGATCCCGGAATTCTGCTGATCCGGGTACCGCCGAAACACGCGGACAAGCGATCTGACCTCACGCCCAAACCGGAAACGCCGCGTTTCCGGTATTTCCGTTTCCGCGGGAGAGCGGATCCTTTGCGGGGAACAGGCGACGCTTCCTCCCGAGGAAAAAGGACAATATGTAAAAATAACCGGAATAATCTCAAACAATGTTTCAGATCCGCCGCGGCGTCACGGATGCTTCCCTTCAAAAAGGGAAAACCATATTGCAGTCCCTCTTAAGGCCTTCGGATACCCGTTATCTGAGATTCTCCCGTTGATCCTTACACCTGAAATAAAGAAAGCCGCACCCCTTTAATTAATTCTCTTTTTAATTTAAATACTGTTAATTAACCGGGAGTAATACTTTAGTTAATTACAGAGAGGGTACAAAAATCAGCTTTTCAGAAAGGATGATACGAACAGAGAAACGCTCTGCTGCGAATAATGGGAAAACCTCAGGCAGACTCTCCAAAATGAGCAGAGGGCAGAAAGCATCATCACAGATTCAGCTGTGAATTCTCTATATTTTGTCAGTAAAAAAGACTGCCGCAAGCAGCAGAGATCTGCATTCGCGACAGCCTCTCCTTCACAACTAAGCCTGACCGGAAATCCGTACCGCGTCCGGATAGACCTGAATAATTGCATCCTGAATCAGGTGGATGAGAAAAAAATCTCGAGCGCCATCTCATCAGCGGGTACATCCAGCGGCATCGGATAATTGTATTTATGGTAAAACTGCCGCTGTTCGCGGAATATCCCGAAGGCACCTATGCGGCAGGTAAGGTTCCAGTCCAGCAGCGCATCCTTCAGCGCTTCAAAACCGGGACCGATCTGCGGGATCATAGTCGTAAAAATCTGGATCACATTCGCGTCCTCTGTGTACGGAGCAGCCATGCCATAGACTGCCCTTTAGAAGCGTGAGAAGGGAAAAATCAGAAGTTAAAAGAGCAGGGAACGGGAATTTTTACCGGAACATCGTTTGCCCGTTCCCCACAGTCTTTCTCCTACTGAGCGATCACAAAGTACACGGTGCCCCTGGAAGCGGGCGCGATCTCAGCTTCGTCGAAGCAGATGACCAGGGCGCCGTTCTTGTTGAAATACCAGTGATTCAGGTAGCGGACCTGGCCAAGCTGAACATCCAGCGCGTCGCCATCTGTCCAGAAATCTGCACCGGCCAAATTGGCGTTGCTCATCGACTGATAGATCTGTTCCCGGACTTTCGCCATCTCTTCCAGTGAGGTGACAGCATCTTCATCAAAATCCATCAGCTTTCCGGTCTTCTTATTCAGGTTAAAGAATTCATTCTTTTCCCCGGCAGACCCTGCGGCAAAGAAATATTTCGTCCAGATAACAAAGTGATCGTCATCATCAGTTATCACATCCCAGGAATATTTGTATTCGAATTGAGGTCCGTTCCCCTCAGGGTAATTTGCCTTTGCCATTTCGATATTCCGGTTGTATTCCGCCATGATCTCATCCTTTTTTTCAAGGAAATGGGCATTCAATAATATCTGATCATTTTCATCGGCCATGCCGCTGACGTGAGGGACAGAAATCTCGATCGATGAGATATCGGTTTTTTCCTCAAAACTGAATCCTTCAGTCAGTTCGAACGTGTAAGCCTCTTCGGCAAAAACATTTCCTGCAAGCAAAATCAGCGCAATGCTCATGAGCAGTCCAACAAACATTTTCGTTTTCATAATAACAAATCTCCTTTTTCTTTTGGACCCCGGTCCGTTTTTGATTTTTCTTTGGTGACACATCTGTATGATTGTTTTGCGGAATTCTGAATCCGCTGTATCAGACAAATCACGGTAATGACCGCATCTGTCATAAACACTGAAACCACTGCGGGCAGATATACTCCGATACTTTCATCCAGTTAAGAAGCACAGGCAAGCGGTACTCCGTAAAATCCACGGAAAAAACCGCTGAAGTGACTTATCATTCCGAAAAGAGCGCCAGACAGAATAACAGAAGACACAGCTGACACAGATATAAAGGCTGTGCGGGCAGCCGTTCGGATAAAAGGTCATGTTACCGCCATAGCGGATAAGCTGATCACTGTACGAGATATCGCCTGATTAAAAACTTCGGTATAAGTCATCGTCAGAATCCGCGGCGGCATAACCTTCCTTTCCAACCTGCCAGAAACAAATATGTATGATTATTATAACATGAATCAGTGACCGTGTTTTGTCCTGTATCGACAGGTTTGGAATCCAGTATTATGGTATTTCCGTGTGCAGGGGTGTCACAGAGATTGCGGAAGGCTGAAAACTCCGAAAATAAAGAATGATCCGTATAGAGGAAAGTGACCCTGTAAAGAAACAGGCTGCATCAAAGCAAAAATACGATTCACAGGGCCACCGGTCTTAGATTGCACGGCGGCCCTGTTCAGAGGCGTATACCAAACCGGCCGACCAACAGAATCCGGTCGACATCAAATGATATTATCCCCAAATACCCCCGATTTGACAGAATGGCGTCATCAAGATGGAGTGCTGTGAATTCGTTTTGAGATCATACAACAGCGGAAATTACCCTTGACAAAACCTTTACGGCAAATACGGGCCTGGGATTTTTTTCGACGGATCTATCTCTTTTCGAGCCAGTATAGTCCCTCATCCGATTCGGCGGTCCAGCCGTAGCTTCCGCGGAAGCTCACATAATACCAATAGAGCCCGTCCTTGCAGACAGGACCGTCCATCACGTAGAACGTGCTGCCGGGAGGCATCATTCCGGCGATACTTCCGCCGAATCCGGGCTTCGTCCTCAGCCTGTTCGCCACGGGAGGCGTATATGTGACCGCACCGCTGTCCCCGGGCTTCAGGATGGGCGGAAGCGTGTTTACACAGGGATCCGGAGTTCTCCCTGTCTCCGAAGTGCCCGCGGTCGGGAAAACGACCGGAGCCGGCGTCCTGTAGAGATATTCCCGGACTTCCGGTGTGGGTTCGGGTGTGATCAGCATGGATTCCTTGAACGGGATGCGTATAAAAATCTCTCCGGTCCGGTCCTTCATCCTGACCCGCAGATACAGGTTCCGCAGGCGGACCGATTTCTGCTCCATTGTCCACCGCAGCAGGTACATCTGGGTTTCATCAGGCGCCAGGGCGCTGTTGTATCCCCGGTTCATCGCCAGTTCCGCGGGTACCGCCACACCGTAATCGTCCACCACCGCGAAGCTGAATCCGGATGAAACGTTCAGGTCAAGCATCCGGGCTGAGATGTTTTTGAAAAGCAGCTCCATGTAATAGCCTGTCCTGTCGTTGTCACCGGCGATGCGGTTCACATCATTGACAGCCAACGCGATATTTCCCGCAGCCGCGGTACGGTTTTCATACAGACGGCTTTTATCCGGCACGCCGAGCATGACCGCAGGGGCTTCGGCAGATGTTCCCGGATCTGTCAGCGGGATGAATACCTTCGATGATCCGGCGACGGGAGTTCCCGTTACCGCGTACGGAATGCTGTAGCTCACCTGAAAGGTGAACTCCAGGTTTTCCGCTGTACGGGGAATGTTCCGTGAATAGAAGTAATAATGGCTGCCGTATCCTTTAGTCAGCGTGATCTCCGTTCCCGGCCTGCTGATTCCCTCGCTGACCGGCTCGACGCAGCTGCCCCGGTAGTCTTCGATCCTGTC
>CACXDX010000069.1 GCA_902766525.1 uncultured Bacillota bacterium
CCGTGTCGATCAACTCTACGAAGTCTATGCCGAAGACGGCACCGACGCCATCCCCGAAGAGATCCTGTCTTCGGCCTTTGAGGCCTTCGGCGCCGATGACGGCGTTCTCGCCAAATATCATGCCCTTTTGGGCGACGATACCGCCGCGGCGCTGATCACCAAGACTTTCTACCTCCCCGATGACGACCTGATCTCCACCGCCGTCGGCCAGCGCGTGCTGATCTACCGCCTGAAAAAGGCCTACAGCGAAAGGGAGCTGGCCGCCATCTACTGCGGCATCATGGGTTACGCGCCTCAAAACGAAAGCGATCTGCTCAAGCTCATGGAAGCCGTCGATCTCGAAGAGGCCGCGCCTCAGCTTTTGGGGGAAAATCCCCTGATCCTCGATATCCTGACTTACCTGAAGGAGCATCAGATGCTCTCCGAAGAGACGCTCAAAAAATTCGACGCTTATCTCGAATAAAAAAAGACTGTCTTAAGACAGTCCCCTCCCCGCAAAAGGGCCCGACGGGTATTTCCCGCCGGGCTTATTTTATAACGAAGAGCCGGAGCCGACGCTGATCGGCTCCGGTTGTTTTTTTGTTTTGCTCTCTTATTTTTCCAGGCGGAAGATGCGGTCTTTGCCGTTGAGGTCCTTTTCGATCCCGACGTTTTCAAGGCCGTATTTTTCGGCGAGGGAGAGGACGGTCTCACCCTGCGTTTCGCCGATCTCCATCAGAAAGAGGCCGCCTTCGGCCAGGAAACGATCGACGTCCTTCAGGATGCCCTCGATGGCGCGGACGCCGTCGCCGCCGCCGTTCAGGGCGATCTCCGGCTCATGGCTGACTTCTAAGGGAATTTCCGTCATTTCCTTTTGAGTCAGGTAGGGCGGATTGGCCGTGATCAGATCGAAGCGCGGCTCCGGTTCGACACGGGAGAAGAGGTCGCTCAGGCGAAATTCCACCTTCGTGCCGTTGAGGGTATTGTTCTTTTCGGCTGTGGCCAGGGCCTTTTCCGAAATATCCGCGGCCAGAAAGGAACCTTTGAGCTCACGGGCCAGAGCGATGGCGATGCAGCCGCAGCCGGTGCAGAGATCGAGGGCCTTTACTTCCTTCCCCTTCCCCCAGAGGACGGCCTTTTCCACCAGCAGCTCCGTTTCGGGGCGGGGGATCAGCACCGAGGGGTCGACAAAGAAATCATAGCCGTAAAACTGCTGCATACCGATGACATATTGAAAGGGTTCGTGTTTTTCGAGGCGCTCCGCGGCACGTTCGTAGGGCACGCTGTCGGCCACCTCCGCGTCGAGATCGAGAGCAGGGAGATCCTGCCCGGAAAAGGCTTCGATGAGCCAGCGGATCTCGTTGACCGCGTTTTCCCGCTCCCGGAATTTCTCATGGAGATCGAGGATCAGCCGACGATAGGTCAAACTCATGATTCCCGCTCCGCTTTTAAAAGCTTCATCTGCTCATCCCGGATCAGGGCGTCGATGATCTCATCGAGGTCGCCGTCTAAAATGCTGTCCAGACGGTGCAGCGTCAGGCCGATGCGGTGATCGGTGACGCGGCCCTGGGGATAATTGAAGGTGCGGACGCGCTCGCTGCGCTCGCCGCTGCCGACCATGCTCTTGCGCTTTGAGGAGATGTCCCCCTGCTGTTCCTCGCACATGACCTCGTAGATGCGGGCGCGCAGGATCTTCATGGCCTTTTCCTTATTTCTGAGCTGGCTCTTTTCGTCCTGACAGGAGACGACGATGCCCGTGGGCAGGTGGGTCAGACGCACGGCGCTCTGGGTCGTGTTGACGCACTGACCGCCGGGGCCGCTGGCGCAGAAGACGTCGGTCTTGACGTCGTTGGGGCCGATCTCCACTTCCACTTCCTCGGCTTCGGGCATCACGGCGATGGTGGCGGCGGAGGTCTGCACCCGTCCCTGGGTCTCCGTTTCGGGAACCCGCTGGACGCGGTGGACGCCGCTTTCGTATTTCAATCGGCGGTAGGCGCCTTTGCCGCTGATCAGACAGATCAGCTCCTTAATGCCGCCGATGTCGGTGATGTTGCTGTTCATGATCTCCAGCTTCCAGCCCTGCTTTTCGGCGTAGCGGCTGTACATCTTAAAGAGATCGTTGGCAAAGAGGGCGGCTTCCTCGCCGCCGATGCCGGCGCGGAATTCCATGATCGCGTTTTTGCCGTCGTTGGGATCCTTGGGCAGGAGCAGCAGCTTGAGCTTTTCCTCCCATTCATCGAGGCTTTCCTTTAACGCGGCGGCCTCCTCTTCGGCCAGGGCTTTCATTTCGGCGTCGTCTTCCAGTTCGAGAAGCTCCAGATCGCCTTCGTATTCCGCCTTCAGCTTTTGATATTGACGGTAGCCCTCGACGACCTCTTCCAGATCGGCGTGGGCCATGACGTCCTTTTTCCATTGGTGACGGTCGGCGATGACCTCGGGATCGGCGATCCTGAGGGAAAGTTCGTCGTAGCGTTTTTCCAGTTGAGCGAGTTTGTCAAACATGGATGGTTTCAGCCTCCGTTATCAACAAGATGATGCCGTTTCCGTTTCCGCCGCTTCCGCCGCTTCCGCTTCCGCCGCTTCTTCCTCGCGGTAGTCGCGGATCGCTTCCTCTTCCGGATGGTTTTCGGCGTAGCCGGGGATGACCGCCTTTAAAGAACGGATGGCCACGGCCAGCTGGTCGAGATCGGGTTCCTCGGTGGTGAGCCGCTGCAGCCAGAGACCGGGCGTGATCGCGGCGCGCACGAGGGGATGATGGCAGTGATTGGCGGCGAAGCGGGTAAATTCATAGGTCAGCCCCGCCACAAAGGGCATGCAGGCCAGTTTGATCAGCACCCTTGCCCAGGTGGTTTCGGTCTGACCGACGAAGGTGAAGACGATGATCATCACGATCATCACCATCAGCACAAAGCTGGTGCCGCAGCGTAAATGCCGGGTGGAATAGGCTTTCACCGCCTCCGGCGTCAGCTCGGCGCCGGCTTCGTAGGCGTTGATGGTCTTATGTTCGGCGCCGTGATATTGAAAGACGCGCAGGATATCCTCCATGCGCCGGATCAGCGCCAGATAGATCAGGAAGATCGCGATGCGCAAAACGCCCTCGAAAAAGCTGCGGCCGAAGTCGCCGATGACCGGTCTGAGCCCGGTCCCCAGCCAGGTCGGCAGGACGAGAAAGAGGCCGATGACGGCGACGAGGGCGATGACGACGGAGAAGATCATCTCCTTGGCGCTGAGCTCCTCTTCTTCCTCGGCGGACTGATTCGCCGACCAGGTGATCGTCGACATGCCCAGAACCAGCATTTCGATGAGATTGACGAAGCCCCTGATGACGGGCCATTTTAAAAAGGTCAGCCGTTCCTTGACGCTGTGATGTTGTTCCTTGCGGGTGACGATCCTGCCGTCGGGACGGCGGGCGGAGACGGCATAGCCCTCGGGCCCCATCATCATCACGCCCTCGATCACGGCCTGACCGCCGTAGTAGAACGGTTTTTTCATAAATACTCCTTGAAACGGACGAAAAAGCGCATCAGTAAAAAAACAGAGCCGAAGCTCTGTTTTCGAATTCGCGATTATTCGAGGCCGTATTTTTTCTTGAACTTATCGACACGACCGCCTTCTTCAACCAGAAAACGTCTGCTACCGGTGTAGAAAGGATGGCACTGGGAACAAACTTCAACGCGGATATCTTTTTTCGTGGACCTGGTGGTAAAGGTATTACCGCAAGCGCACTTGATTTCAACTTCTTCGTATTTGGGATGGATCTTTTCTTTCATGCCTTGTCACCTCACTTCCGGCAGTTCTTAAAATTCATGCAACAATGATTATATCACAGCCGCCCGCTGAATGCAACTGTTTTTTTTCTTAAAAGCCGCTTTTTTTTAAAGGAATTTTTCGCGCCGCCTTCAAAGCCTCAGCATTTAAAAGCCGTGGCGACGTAAAGCGCGACATCCCTGCCGAGATCGTCTCTGACCTTAACTTCGTAAACCGCTGTGGTGCGGCCGCTCTTGACCCGGGCCGCCTCGGCGGTGAGCTTCGCTCCTTTGGCGGCGGCGAGGAAATGGATGTGGGATTCCAGGCCGACGCAGAAACGGTGGTCGTTGTTGGCGGCGGCGGCAAAGGCGAAGTCGGCCAGGGTGAAGACGACGCCGCCCATGACGTTGTTCATGGCGTTGTAATGGTTTTCGTTCAGCGTCACGCTGCAGACGGCGCCGCCGTCGAAAAGCTCATCCAGCTTCATGCCGTTGACCGTGGCGAAGCGGTCTTGTTCAAAGAAGGCCCTCGCCTCTTCGATATCTTTAAAAGCACCCATCAAGGTTCTCCTTTCTCCGCCTCAGAGGGGCCGGTCGCCCCGGGAGAGGCGGCGCACCGCCCGCAAAGCGACGACGGTGACGACGATCTCAAAGACGACGAAGATGACCTCGAAGAGAGGGAGCTCCACCGTCAGACAGAAATCGTAAAAGCCGTGGTTGACCACGGGGACAAGGAGAGCCCAACGCAGGTGGGAGCGTTTTCTCGTCAAGTCGCCGCGGCGTTCGAAATATTTGGCGGCGCCGTAAAACGCGCCCATGAAGACGCCGTCGATGGCGTGGCCCGGCACGGAGAGGATCCCCCGCATCAGAGCGACGCCCAGGGTCGCCTCGCCGACGACGTACATGATGTTTTCCAGGGTGGCGAAGCCCAGAGAGATGACGACGGCGTAGACGACGGCGTCAAAGGTATAATTGAAGGCCGGCGCCTTCCAGGTCGTCCTCTTCAGGAAGAAATATTTGCAGCCCTCCTCGGCCAGGGCGACGACGAGGAAATTTTCGCAAATGATATAGATCAAACTCTTTTCGTTAAAAAAGGCGCCGAAGATCGATTGGCCGCAGAGCTCGAAGAAGATCGCGGGGATCGTGGAGAGCGCGCCCAGCAGAAACAAACGGACAAGCAGCCCCGGGGGCTCCTTTTCCACCCGGTCTTTATTGTAGATGTAGGCCAGCAGGATCACGGCGGGCAGCACCGCGAGAATCAGAAAAATCATTTCAGCCTCCGATCGTCAGATCAAAAAATATTCACCGAGACAATGTCATTGTAACACAAAAAGATCACGCTGTCACCATCTTTTGCCGAAAAAAGACGGATCCCGCCGGGATCCGCGCTCTTTATTTTCTTCGCCGAAGCAAAAGGGATAACGCGCTCAAAAGAGCGGCTCACACCCGTTTTCGCTCAGGGTCGAGAGCGGCTCGCGCTTTCCCGCCGCCGTAGCATTCGAAGTGCACCTTGCCCGCGTCGGTCTCATCGAGGCCGCGGGGGCGGGGCATCGCGTCGGTATAACCCAGGGCGACCATGGCGAGGAGGGAAAATCTTTCGGGGAAACGCAGCAGCGCGCGGACGTTATCCTCGGCGCTGACGGCCTCGTCCCCTTCCCCCAGATATCTGCCGCGGCACTGCACCCAGCAGCTGCCGACGTTCAAATCGGCGGCGGCGAACTGCATGGCGGTCACGGCGACGGCGGCGTCCTCGATCCAGGTATCGGAGCGCTCACTGTCGGCGATGACGACGACGGCGCAGGCGGCCCCGGCCATGAAGGCGGCGCCGGCGCTCTTCGCCTTCGCCAGTTTGGCGACGGTATCCTTATCCTCGACGACGATCAGCTCCACGGGACGGAGATTTTTGCCGCTGGGGGCAAGGCGTCCCGCCGCCAGGATCTTCTCCAGATCTTCCTCTCTGAGCTTTTCATCGTTGAATTTGCGGACGCTGCGGCGCGCCCTGACCAATTCCTGAAAATCCATGTTTCCATCCTTTCTTTATGCTCTGAATGATGCCCCTTCGAGATCGAGCAGACATCGTTTTATTTCGCTGCCGTAAGCGTAGCCTCCGAGGGAACCGTCGGCGGCGATCAGACGATGGCAGGGGATCAGCAGCGCGACGGGATTGCGGCCCGCGGCAGAGCCGACGGCCCGGGCCAAAAGGCCCGTCTTCCCGCCTCTTTTCTCCCCGATCACGGCGGCGACCTCCCCGTAGCTCAGCGTTTCGCCGTAGGGGATCTCGCGCAGGATCGCCCAGACCTGCCCTTGAAAGGGCGTGCCGCTCACTTTGAGAGGCAGATCGGCGGCGGGGGCTTCCCCCTGAAAATAGCGGTCGAGCCAAAAGACGGCCGCTTCCAGAACGGGTACCGCCGTCCCGGCGCGAAGCCGCGCCGGATCAGCGCCTTCTCCGCCGAGAAAGCTGAGCCCCGTCAGATTTTCGCCGTCGGACTCAAGCAGGATATCGCCGCAGGGCGAAGGGTAAAAGGCGCGGTAAAGCATGGTCTTCCTCCCCTCGGTAACGCTGATGAGCTTTAAAACAGCCGCCTGACCGCGTCGGCGGCGGCAGCTTCGAGGATGCCCTCGATATCGGCGCCGATGATGTCGAGCCCTTCGGCTTTGACGAAATGGGTCTCTTTGATGCCGAAGAACAATCCGGCGAGGGCTTTGACGTAGCCGTAGGCGAAAGCCTCATCGGGGATCATGCCGCCGGCCGTGGTGACGTAATACAGCTTCTCGGCGGCGCAGAGCCCCTTATATTCGCCTTTTTCCGAAAAATCGAAGGTCAGCCCCATGACACAGATTTGCTCGATATATTGCTTGAATTTCGCCGGAAAGGACAGATCCCAGAAGGGAGCCGCGATCACGATCGTCTCCGCCGCCGCGAAATCTTTGGCGAGATCGAAGCGAGCGTCGGCGAAATCCTTCCTCTCCGAACAGCCGTTGCGCCAATCGATGAAGGCTTCATCGACATCGGGCAGGTCGAGATCGGCGAGGACGACCTCTTTGACGTCGCCGCCGACGTTGTTCAGGACACATTCGGCCAGCTTTTTTGTGCGGGAATCCTTTCTGACACAGGCGTTGATGAATAAGACCATAGCGTTCACCTCGTATTTTTTGATGTATTATTGCGCAAAGGGAGGTCACAGCCCTTTGGAATAGGTGTTGATGCGGTTTAGGACCCTCTGACCCTCGCTGCCCGTGAGGATCGTGGGACGGTAGTCGTTGCGGCTCGTCACCGACGATACCCGGCAGGGGATCACCTTTTTGACGTTGTCCTTGACGATCTCGTCGTCGAGGAGGGTGAAGGTCTGCTGAAAGATCATGGTATCCTTATCGGCCGGGTTTTTGTTGCCGCCGAAGCAGAAATTGGCCAGACTGTAGACGATGTTTTTGCCCTTGTAGACCTCGATGCCCTGGAGCACGTGGGGATGGTGGCCGAGAACGAGATCGGCGCCGTTGTCAACGGCCAGATGGGCCAGCTGTTTCTGGGTCTTGGTCGGGTAGTTTTCCCGCTCCACGCCCCAGTGGAAGGAGACAATGACCACATCGGCGCCTTTGTTTCTGACGGCCTTGATCTGCTGCAGCAGCTGGGTCTTGCAGCCCATATGGGCGGAAAGCTCGTAGATGCCGACGAGGCCCACCCTGACGCCTTTGACGTTCAGCACCGCGCTGCGCTCGTAGCCGAAGGTGGGAATGCCCACGGCCTCGGTGTTTTTGATCGTATCGTAATAGCTCTGAAGACCGTAATCATGGCTGTGGTTGTTGGCCAGATTGGCTGCTTCCACGCTGCCGGCCACCAGGATCTTGGCGTAGGAGGGATCGCCCTTGAAGGCGAAGGTCTTATCGGCACGGGCGGTCTGCTTCGTCAGGGTCCCCTCCAGATTGACGATGGTGAGATCGTCCTTGGAGAGCACCCCGTAGACGTTGGAGAAGAAATAGGCGGGGTCCTTCACCTTGTCCATCATCGCCGGGAAGCTCGTGCTGTAGGCGAAGTTTTTATCGGTGCCCAGGGTGCAGTCGCCGACGGCGCTGACGGTGATTTTGATCGGGGCGATGCGCACCGATTCGATGTATGCCGGGGTGATGCCGTGATAGCGGGCAAGCACCGCCGCCGCCTCGGCCCGGGTCATATATTTCCCCGGTTCCAGCTC
>CACXDX010000070.1 GCA_902766525.1 uncultured Bacillota bacterium
AGGTCGTCTTACCATGGTCAACGTGACCGATCGTACCGATGTTTACATGCGGTTTTGTGCGTTCGTACTTTTCTTTCGCCATTTTTGATTTCCTCCTTAGGAAAATGAATTAAATATTTTAAAATTTAAAAATAATTTTTATCAACCTCTGTACTTTTCAATGATCGTTTCGGCGATATTCTTCGGTACCTCTTCGTAGTGACCGAACTGCATCACATAGGTACCGCGTCCCTGGGTTTTGGAACGGAGATCCGTCGCGTAACCGAACATTTCGGAGAGGGGGACAAGACCGCGAATGGTCTGAATACCGCCTTTGGCTTCCATCCCTTCAAGCCGGCCGCGGCGGGCATTGATATCGCCGATCACATCGCCCATGTATTCTTCGGGAACAACGACTTCCAGTTTGAAAACGGGCTCCAGCAAAACGGCATTGGCTTTGGCCGCCGCTTCTTTAAAGGCCATGGAGGCCGCCACTTTGAAAGCCATTTCCGAGGAGTCGACTTCATGATAGGAACCGTCGACGAGGGTCGCTTTGATATCGACCATCGGGAAACCGGCGAGAAAACCGTTTTCCATGGCTTCTTCGATCCCTTCCTCCACGGGGCCGATGTATTCTTTGGGAACGACCCCGCCGATGATCTTGCTTTCGAAAACGAAACCGGATCCGGGTTCGCCGGGTTCAAAATCAACGACACAGTGGCCGTACTGACCGTGACCGCCGGTCTGCCGCACAAATTTGCTGTTGGCGGAAGCGGCCTGACGGAAGGTCTCTCTGTAAGCGACCTGGGGCTTACCGACGTTGGCGTCAACACGGAACTCCCTGAGAAGACGGTCGATGATGATCTCCAGATGAAGCTCACCCATCCCGGAAATAATGGTCTGACCGGTTTCCGCATCGGTATGTACGCGGAAGGTGGGATCTTCTTCGGAGAGCTTTTGCAAAGCAAGACTCATCTTTTCCTGATCGGCCGTGGTCTTCGGCTCGATGGCGACGTCGATAACGGGTTCGGGGAAATCCATGCTTTCCAGAATGACCGGTTTCTCATAAGAACAAAGAGTATCACCGGTGGAAGTGAATTTCAAACCGACAGCGGCCAGAATATCACCGGAATAGCATTCTTCCACATCTTCCCGTTTATCCGCATGCATCTGCAAAAGACGGCCGATGCGTTCTTTGCGATCCTTCGAAGAGTTATACAGATAAGAGCCGCTTTTCAGCGTGCCGCTGTAAACTCTGAAGAAGGTCAGACGACCGACGAAGGGGTCGGTAACGATCTTGAAAGCCAACGCGGAGAAGGGTTCGTCATCAGAGGATTCTCTGACAGTATCTTCTTCCGTATCGGGATCCCAGCCGCCGACGGCGGGGACATCAACGGGAGAAGGCAAATAATCGACAACGGAATCGAGCAGCGGCTGGACACCTTTATTTTTAAAAGCGGAGCCGCAGAGAACCGGCGTGATCTCCACGTCAATGGTAGCCCGGCGAATCGTTTGCTTGATCTTTTCAACGGGAATTTCTTCACCTTCAAGAATAAGCTCCATCAACTCATCGTCATAATCGGCCAAAGTTTCCAGCATTGATTCCCGATAAGCTTCGGCCTGCTCCTCATATTCGGCGGGAATGGGCTGACCTTCCGACATCTGATCGTTTTCATCATAGATCGTCGCCGTCATTTCCAGCAAATCGATGATGCCGCGGAAATCATCTTCGGCGCCGATGGGAAGCTGAATCGGGACGGGATGAGCACCGAGACGCTCCTTCATCATCGACACGACGCGGAAAAAATCAGCGCCGACACGATCCATTTTGTTCACGAATGCGATCCGGGGAACGCCGTAACGGTCGGCCTGCCGCCATACCGTTTCAGACTGAGGCTGAACGCCGCCGACGGAACAAAAAACAGCAACGGAACCGTCAAGGACTCTCAGAGAACGTTCCACCTCTACAGTAAAGTCCACATGGCCGGGCGTATCGATAATGTTGATACGATGATCCTTCCAGATGCAAGTGGTCGCGGCAGAGGTGATGGTGATCCCTCGTTCCTGTTCCTGAACCATATAGTCCATGGTCGCCGCGCCATCGTGAACTTCACCGATACGGTGAACCTTACCGGTATAATAGAGCATACGTTCGGTTGTTGTCGTTTTACCGGCATCAATATGAGCCATGATGCCGATATTTCTTGTTTTGTCAAGACTGTACTGTCTCATATATTCCTCCGAACCTCAAACCTGTGTTACCATCTGAAATGCGCAAAAGCTTTATTGGCTTCCGCCATTTTATGGGTATCTTCTCTCTTTTTCACAGATGCGCCTGTATTGTTGGCGGCATCCATCAATTCACCGGCAACTTTTTCCTGCATGCCTTTGCCGCCGCGTTTTCTGGCATTCATGACGAGCCAGCGAATACCGAGGGTCTGGCGACGATCCGCTCTGACTTCGATGGGAACCTGATAGTTGGCGCCACCGACGCGTCTGGCTTTAACTTCCAGCACGGGCATAACGTTGTTCATAGCTTCTTCAAAGACTTCCATGGGGTCTTTGCCGGTTTTTTCTTTAATAATATCAAAAGCGCCGTAAACGATCTGTTCCGCAGTGCTTTTTTTACCGTCGAGCATGATCTGATTGATGAACTTACTCAATACGACACTGCCGTAAACGGGATCCGGCAATACTTCGATTCTTTTGATCTTACCTCTTCTGGGCATTCGACTTCCTCCTTATAATATAATGTAGCATTATTTCGCCGAAGCTTTTGCTTTCGGACGTTTCGCACCGTACTTGGAACGGGACTGACCACGATCTGCGACACCTGCCGCATCCAGCGTACCACGGATGATGTGATATCTGACACCGGGGAGATCCTTAACCCTGCCGCCGCGAATGAGGGTAACCGAGTGTTCCTGAAGATTATGGCCGATACCGGGGATATAAGCGGTAACTTCGATCGCGTTTGTCAAACGTACCCTGGCAACCTTTCTCAAAGCAGAGTTCGGCTTTTTCGGAGTCGTCGTATAAACTCTGGTGCAAACACCGCGCTTTTGAGGACAATCTTTTAAGGCCGGAGCAGTAGATTTCTTTTCCGATACTTCTCTGCTGTTTCTCACTAACTGGCTGATTGTAGGCAAAATTCCACCTCCTGATTTTGTTTAAAAATTTTATATAATCTTAAATATTGGACAATATTTTATATGATTCCGGCGGATGCCGCGGCGACTTTGATGCCGCAGCATTCACCGAGAAACTTCATTGACTCAACGGTCTGAACTTCAACACCGTTGCTTTCACAGGCCCGAAGCAAAGGTCCAAGTACGTCGGGATCGGCGTCTTTCGCAACAAAAACCGCTGTACATTGATGTTTTTCTACCATCCTCAGCGTTTCTTTTGTGCCGACTACTTTATTGGCGGTCAGCAGCTTTTTGACGTCCATTTTATCCTCCTAAAAAAGGGCGTACTACTCCACGGGAAAAATCGTGTAGGAGCATTATATCACTGTAGCTCGTTGTTGTCAAGAACTATTTCTTCAACTTCCGCGGCGATTTCCGCTTCCGCTTGCGTTGGTTCTTCTCCTTCGCCGGGGACTTCTTCCGTCACGATTTCTTCTTCGATATTTTCGATTTCAACAACGGGCTCATCCTCTTCACATTCGACTTCGATATCACGATAACGATTCATACCCGTACCGGCCGGAATCAGTTTGCCGAGGATGACGTTTTCTTTCAAACCGATCAGCGGATCGATCTTGCCTTTGATGGCGGCATCCGTCAAAACCCTCGTCGTTTCCTGGAAGGAAGCGGCAGAAAGGAACGAATCCGTCGCCAGGGCGGCTTTTGTGATACCCAACAGCACCGGCGTGGCCACGGCCGGTTCTTTACCGGCGGCGATCAGTTCTTTGTTGGTATTTTCGAATTCATTTCTGTCTACCAACGTTCCCGGCAGCATATTACCGTCGCCGACTTCGTCGATCTTGACCTTTTTCAGCATCTGCCGGATCATGATCTCAATGTGCTTGTCATTGATGTCAACACCCTGCAGACGGTAAACGCTCTGAACTTCCTTCAACAGATAGTAATGAACGCCGTTGATACCCTGAACGTTCAAAACGTCGTGGGGATTGATCGCGCCTTCGGTCAAGGCGTCGCCCTTTTCCACGATATCGCCGTCGGCGACTTTGAGGCGGGAATTAAAGGGTGTCAGATAACTGGCCAATTCTTCCCCGTCTTCGAGAATGGTGATCTTTTTCTGATTCTTGTAATCCTCGACTCTGGCAGTACCGGAGAACTCGGTCAAAATACCCTGGTATTTCGGTTTACGAGCTTCAAACAGTTCTTCGACGCGGGGAAGACCCTGCGTAATATCATCCCCCGCGACACCGCCGGTGTGGAAGGTACGCATCGTCAGCTGAGTACCGGGTTCACCGATGGATTGAGCGGCGATGGTCCCGACCGCTTCACCGATATCGACCATAACGCCGGTGGCAAGATTGCGGCCGTAACATTTGCGGCAAACGCCGTACCGGCTTTTGCAAGTCAGTACCGAGCGAATATTGACCTTCTGTTCTTCTTTGGGCAGCGTTTCCATATACGCCATAATGCGGGGAAGATGTGCGTCGGTGATCTCCTCGCCGGCGGGGACGAGTACTTCACCGGTATGTTTGTTGACGAGATCGGAAGCGGCGACCCGCCCTTCGATTCGTTCGGAAAGAGGCTCGATATTGGGAATCTCCCGGACCCAGATGCCGTCGTCGCAGCCGCAGTCATCTTCTCTGACAATCACTTCCTGAGCGACGTCGACGAGGCGCCGGGTAAGATAACCGGAATCCGCCGTTCTCAGCGCGGTATCCGCCAAACCTTTACGGGCGCCGTGGGTGGAAATAAAGAATTCCAAAATGTTGAGACCTTCGCGGAAATTCGCTTTAATGGGCAAGTCTATGATCTTCCCGGAGGGGTCGGCCATCAGACCGCGGGCGCCGGCCAGCTGACGAATCTGCTGAACATTACCGCGAGCCCCGGAATTGGCCATCATGTAGATGGGATTAAAGGGATCGAGAACGGTCATGAGTTCGTTGGTAACGTCATCCGTCGCTTTATTCCAAATACCGATCACCTTATTATATCGTTCGTTTTCGGTAACAAGGCCGCGGCGGAACAGATCTTCAACCTTATTGACGTCGGCGTCAGCCTGAGCCATAATGGTTTTTTTCGCTTCGGGAACTTTAATATCCTGAAGACCGATGGTGATCCCGGCCTGGGTGGAGGTGGAATAACCCATCGCCTTAATACCGTCGAGAAGCTTGGAGGCATAGGTGATGCCCATGATGCGGACGCAGCGGTCAACGATATCGCCGAGCACCTTTTTGGTGATCGTGCAGTTATAATAACCCATTTCTCTGGGAACGGGAATATTATAGTTGAATTTCAAACGGCCGACGGTGGTTTTGACACGGCAGAAATAACCGTTTTCTCTGCGTTCGAATTCCGCCCGCTTCTTTTCGATCATCTGATAATCCCATGCTTCGGGTTTGGTGATCTCGATCAAAGCGTGCAGATCGACGTCGCCGTTTTCATAGGCGAGATAAGCTTCGTCGTAGGAACAGAAAACTTTCCCTTCGCCCTTGGCTCCTTCTTTGACCGCGGTCAGATAATAGGAACCGAGAACCATATCCTGAGTCGGGACCGCGACGGGATGACCGTCTTTGGGATTCAGAATATTATAGGAAGAGATCATCAACAATCTGGCTTCGGCCTGAGCTTCGGCGGACAAAGGCACGTGAACGGCCATCTGGTCACCGTCAAAGTCGGCATTGTATGCGGTACAAACCAGCGGATGCAGCTTCAGCGCGCGGCCTTCCACGAGAATCGGTTCAAAGGCCTGAATACCGAGGCGGTGCAGTGTTGGGGCGCGGTTCAGCAGTACCGGATGGTCTTTGATCACTTCTTCCAAAACGTCCCAAACTTCGGGGCGAATCCGTTCCACCATACGCTTGGCGCTCTTGATGTTGTGAGCCATGCCGTCTTTGACAAGGCGCTTCATCACAAAGGGTTTGAAGAGTTCCAAGGCCATTTCCTTGGGAAGACCGCACTGATGCATTTTCAGTTCGGGGCCGACGACAATAACGGAACGGCCGGAATAGTCGACACGCTTACCGAGAAGATTCTGGCGAAAACGCCCCTGTTTCCCTTTGAGCATATCGCTGAGGGATTTCAGCGGACGGTTGCCGGGGCCGGTTACGGGGCGGCCGCGGCGGCCGTTATCGATGAGAGCGTCAACGGCTTCCTGAAGCATACGCTTTTCATTGCGGACAATGATATCGGGAGCGCCGAGTTCAAGGAGGCGTTTCAGACGATTATTACGGTTGATCACACGACGATAGAGGTCATTCAGATCCGAGGTGGCAAAGCGACCGCCATCAAGCTGAACCATGGGACGAACTTCCGGCGGGATCACCGGGACGACGTCGAGGATCATCCATTCGGGACGGTTGCCGGAAAGAAGGAAGGCATCGGCCACTTCCAGGCGCCGGATGGCGCGAATGCGGCGCTGACCGCTGGAGCTGTTCAATTCGGAACGAAGTTCCGCCGCCAAAGCTTCCAGATCGATGGATGCCAGCAATTCCTTCACCGATTCCGCGCCCATGCCGACACGGAAGCGGTCGCCGTATTCTTCTCTGGCCGTGCGATATTCATTTTCGGACAACAGTTGTTTTTTGACAAAAGGTGTGTCACCGGGATCAAGCACGACGTAGGAAACAAAATATAAAATCTTTTCCAGCGCTCTGGGTGACATGTCAAGCAGGAGTCCCATACGAGAGGGAATCCCCTTGAAATACCAAATATGAGACACGGGAGCAGCCAGTTCAATATGACCCATACGTTCTCTTCTGACTTTCGCTCTCGTCACCTCAACGCCGCAGCGATCACAGATCATACCTTTATAACGGACTCTTTTGTATTTCCCGCAGTGGCATTCCCAGTCCTTGGTGGGACCGAAAATTCGTTCGCAGAAAAGACCGTCACGTTCCGGTTTTAAGGTACGGTAGTTGATCGTCTCCGGCTTTTTGACCTCCCCGTAAGACCATTCTCTGATCTGTTCGGGGGAAGCCAGGGAAATACGCATATGATCAATACGTCCGCGATCGGTATTATTTACATCATTCAAGGAAATCTCTCCTTTCATTTACGAAACAGATCAAAAAATATCATCATCACTGTCGAGATCGATGTTGCTGTCAAAATCGGCAAGATCCTCATCGGAGAGGTCTTCGGCGTCGTCTTCCATATCGTCAAGACCCAAGCCGAGATCACTTTCACCGAGAACGAGATCGCCGTCAACTTCTTCGCCGTCTTCATCCCCGATATCGATCACATCTCCGACTTCTTCTCCGGACTCATCCAGTTCGATCATGGCATCAGCCCGGAAACGAGGTTTATCTCTGCCGCCGAGATCTTCATTATAATCTTCTTTTTCCGTCAATCCGAGATCATCATCGTCGAGTTCACGAATTTCGATTTCTTCATTATAACGATTCAAAACACGAACGTCGAGGCAGAGACTTTGAAGTTCTTTCATCAAAACCTTAAAGGATTCGGGCAGCCCGGGAGCGGGTACGTTTTCGCCTTTGACGATACTTTCGTAAGTCTTCACGCGGCCGGTAACATCGTCCGATTTAACGGTAAGAATTTCCTGCAGAGTATAGGAAGCGCCGTAAGCTTCCAGAGCCCATACTTCCATTTCCCCGAATCGCTGGCCGCCGAACTGAGCTTTACCGCCGAGAGGCTGCTGCGTAACGAGAGAGTAGGGACCTGTGGAGCGGGCATGGATTTTATCGTCAACGAGATGGTGCAGCTTCAGCATATACATCACGCCGACGGTGACCGGATTATCAAAGGGAAGACCGCTGCGGCCGTCGGTCAGGATCGTCTTGCCGGTTTCATCGAAACCGGCTTCCTTCAAGGCGTCCAAAATATCCTGTTCCGAAGCACCGTCAAAGACCGGTGTGGCAATATGGATGCCGAGGTTTTTCGCGGCCCAGCCCAGATGACATTCGAGAACCTGCCCGATATTCATACGGGAAGGAACGCCGAGGGGATTCAAAACAACGTCAACGGGAGTACCGTCCGGAAGGAAAGGCATATTTTCTTCCGGCAGAATACGGGAAACGACCCCTTTGTTCCCGTGACGGCCGGCCATTTTATCGCCGACGGAAATCTTTCTCTTCTGGGCGATATAAACGCGAACCAGGCGGTTGACGCCGGGAGAGAGCTCATCGCCGTTTTCTCTGGAGAAAATGCGGACGGCAACGACTTTACCCTGTTCACCGTGGGGAACACGCAGAGAGGTGTCACGAACTTCGCGGGCCTTTTCCCCGAAGATGGCACGAAGCAAACGTTCTTCGGCGGTCAGCTCCGTCTCACCCTTGGGCGTAACTTTACCGACAAGGATATCCCCGCTGCGGACTTCGGTACCGATGCGGATGATCCCCTGAGCGTCAAGGTCTTTTAAGATATCGTCACCGACATTGGGAATGTCTCTGGTGATTTCTTCGGGACCGAGCTTCGTATCGCGGGCGTCGCATTCATGTTTTTCAATATGAACGGAAGTGAAATAATCGTCCCGAACGAGGCGTTCGTTGAGCAGGATGGCATCTTCGTAGTTATAGCCTTCCCAGGTCATAAAGGCTACGACGACATTGCGGCCGAGGGCCAATTCGCCCTGACAGGTCGCGGGGCCGTCGGCCAGCACCTGCTTCTTCGTCACATGATCGCCTTTATGGACGATGGGGAACTGATTGACGCAGGTACCCTGATTGGAACGCTTATATTTCAGCAGATGATGGGTTTCCAATTCACCGTCATCATCATGGCGAATAACGATCGTATCACCGTCAACGCGTTCAACGACACCGGCTTCCTTCGCGGTTTCCACAACACAGGAATCCACCGCCGTCTTATATTCCATACCGGTTCCGATGAAGGGCGCTTCCGTTACCAACAGGGGAACGGCCTGACGCTGCATATTGGCGCCCATCAAAGCGCGGTTCGCGTCGTCATGTTCAAGGAAGGGAATGAGAGCGGCAGCCACGGAAACAACCTGTTTCGGGCTGACGTCCATATAATCGACGCGATTGGCGTCAACAACGGTAATATCGGAGCCGCGACGGACGTTAACGCGGGGATGAGCAAAACAGTTGTTTTCGTCGAGCTCTTCATTGGCCTGCGCGACAACAAAGCCTTCCTCTTCATCGGCGGTAAGATAGTCGATGTGTTCGGTAACGACGCCGGTTTCTTTATCAACGCGGCGATAAGGTGTTTCGATAAA
>CACXDX010000071.1 GCA_902766525.1 uncultured Bacillota bacterium
CCTCTACAGCATCGATCTCAAGGATACCCAGAGCGGCCTCAGAGGCTTTCACCGGGATATGCTCGACTGGATGCTCAGCGTCAACGGCGATCACTACGATTATGAGCTCAACATCCTGATCGAAGCCAAAAAGCAGGGCTATTCCTTTACCCTCGTGGACGTGGAGACGATCTATTACCGCGGCAACATCGACAGCCACTACCGGCCTCTCGCCGACTCGCTGCACATCGCCAAGATCATGGCCAAAGGAGTGCTCAGATATTTCGCCTCCTCACTGACGGCGACGGCGCTGGACCTGACGCTGTTCATCATCTTGACGAAGCTGATCTTCGCCGGTCTGCCCCTGTCTTCGCGCTTGCTTTTGGGGACGCTGATCGCCCGTATCTTCTCGTCGATGCTCAATTACCTGATCAACCGCCGCCTCGTCTTTTCTCAGGATACCCGCTTTTATCCGACGATGTTCCGCTTTTACACCGTTTGGGTCTGCCAGCTCACCGTTTCCTATCTGCTGGTTTTGACCTTCACCGCCTTAAGCGGCATCGACGAGGTCTTTATCAAGCTGATCGTCGACGCCTGTCTGGCTTTGATCAGCTATCAGGTGCAGATGCGCTGGGTCTTTAAAGATCCCAATCACCGCATCAGGCAAAGCTGAAAAAGCGCTTTTCGGCGCTGTTCCGTACTTTTAAAGATCAAGCTCTTTCCTTCGCTAAAAGAGGAAAGAGCTTTTTTTACGTTAATTTTGAAAAAACTATTCTCAAAGGCCTTTATTTATGGTATAATTTTAGATTATATTGGGAGGATAGGCCGATGTGTGAGATCGCCGAACTGAACAGTTTAAAAGAGAAGATCTTACGCTACAACCCGGATTGCGACTGGGCGCTGATCTGCGACGCCTACCGCTTCGCCGCCGAGGCTCACGCCGGGCAGAAGCGCCATTCCGGCGAGGACTACATCACCCATCCTCTCGCCGTCGCCGAGATCCTCACCGAGGTGGACGCCGACGATAAGACCATCATCGCCGGGCTCCTTCACGACGTTGTGGAGGACACCGAATGTTCCGGCGAGGAGATCGAGGCCCGCTTCGGCAGGGACGTGGCCGTCCTCACCGAAGGCGTGACCAAACTCGGCAAGGTCAAGGGACGCACCAAGTCGGAACAGAAGATGGAGAACATCCGCAAGATGATCCTGGCCATGGCCACGGACATCCGCGTGATCATCGTCAAGCTCGCCGACAGACTCCACAATATGCGCACCCTGCAGTATCACAGCTCCGAAGCGAAACGGCGGGAGATCGCCGGGGAAACGCTGGATCTGTATACACCGCTGGCCAACCGCCTCGGGGTCTTTCAGTTTAAATGGGAACTGGAAGATCTCGCCCTGAAAACGCTGGAACCGCAGGTCTACCGCCGTCTTCTCCAGGAGCTGGCCTCGACCAGAAAGGCGCGGGAAGCCTATATCGATGAAGTCATCGGCCTTTTGGGCGCCAAGCTCAAAGAAAGCGGCATCGAATATAAGGAAATATACGGACGCACGAAGAATCTCTACAGCATCTACCGCAAAATGCTGCGCCAGCAGAAGGACCTCGATGAGATCTACGACGTCCTCGCCGTTCGCGTGATCGTCGACAGCGTCAGCGACTGCTACGGCGTTCTCGGCATCGTGCACAGCCTTTGGGTGCCGGTCCCCGGCCGCTTCAAGGACTACATCGCCATGCCCAAGCAGAATATGTATCAGTCGATCCACACGACGATCATCAGCCCCAACGGCAAGCCCCTGGAAGTGCAGATCCGCACCGAGGAAATGCACCACGTGGCCGAATACGGCATCGCCGCCCACTGGCAGTATAAGGAGGGCAAGACCAACGTCAAGCCCGACCGCAAGCTGAATTGGCTTAGACAGATGCTGGATTGGCAAAACGAAGTCAAGGACGCCGATGAATTCATGGCGTCGATGAAATATGATCTCGTCGATCAGCTGGTCTATGTCTTTACCCCCAGAGGCGACATCTATGAGCTGCCCTACGGCTCGGTGCCCCTGGATTTCGCCTACCGCGTCCATACCGAAGTCGGCCACAAGGCCATCGGCGCCCGCTGCAACGGCAATATGGTCACCTTCGACTATGTGCTGCAGAACGGCGATATCATCGAGATCCTCACCTCCAAAAACGGCAAGCCCAGCCGGGACTGGCTGAAGATCGTGAAAACGCCTCAGGCCAGAAATAAGATCCGCGCCTGGTTCAGAAGGGAACAGCGGGAGGAAGGCGTGGCCCGCGGCAGGGAACTCTACGAACGGGAAGTCCGCTCCTACGGCGAGGATATGGCCGCCTATCTCAAAAGCGACGCCATTGCCGAGCTGGCGAAGCGCTTTCAATTCGCCAACACCGACAATTTCTTCCAGGCCATCGGCGAAAACCATCTCACCGTCACCGCCGTGATCAACGGCATCAAGGATGAGATCAAATACGAAGAACCCGTCAGCGAACCGGTGATCCGGCCCTACGCCGAAAACAAGGGTCACCACGGCATCATCGTCAAAGGCGCCGACAACGTCAAGATCCGTTTCGGACGCTGCTGCAATCCGCTGCCCGGCGATCCCGTCATCGGCTTCATTACCCGCGGCGCCGGCATCACCGTTCACCGCAAGGACTGCGTGAACGTTATCAAAGGCGAGGATCCCAAGCGCATGATCGCCGTGGAATGGGAAGACGCTTACGACACCAATTTCCAGGCCGAGATCAACATCGTCGCCGACGACCGCGACCGCCTCACCGCCGACGTGATGACCGCCATCAACGATACCAAAACGACGATCAACACCGTCTTCGCCCGGGTGATGAAGGACGGTACCGCCGTGATCAACGTTAAAATGGAAGTCAAAAACAACAGCCACTTTGACTATATCTGCAAGAAGATCCGCCGCCTCAAGGGCATCCACGAAGTGAAGCGCGTGATCCACGCTTCGGACAACCACCGATCCGGATAATCTGAAACGCGGCGGCCGATGAATCGATAAAAAGAAGGTTTTTGCGATGAAAGTAGTGATCCAGCGGGTCCGCCACGCCGCCGTGAATTCCGAAGGCAAAGAAGCCGGCCGCATCGGCCCCGGGCTTTTGCTCTATATCGGCGTCGCCGACGGCGACGATGAGCGGGACGTCCGCTATATCGTCGATAAGATCCCCCGCCTGCGCATCTTCGAGGATGACGCGGGCAAGATGAACCGCTCCCTTATCGATGTCGGCGGTTCGCTGCTGGCCGTATCCCAGTTTACCCTTTTGGCCGACTGCGGCCACGGCAGACGCCCCGGCTTTTCCGCCGCAGCCCCGCCCGAGGAGGCGAAAAAGCTCTACGATGAGCTCGTGGCGGAATGGCGGCGGCAGGGGATCGTTACCGAAACCGGCGTCTTTCAAACCGATATGGAGGTGACCTCGCTGAACGAGGGACCCGTTACCTTTATTTTGGAAAGCAGAAAGTGAGGAAAAAATCCGATGGAAGTTTTACGCATGGAAGTTTCCCCTTTGATGACCAACTGTTATCTCGTTTGGGATGAAAACAGCGGCGACGGCATCGTCATCGATCCCGGCGGCAACGGCGACCGCATCAATCGGGCCATCGACGCCAAGGGTATCCGCGTCGTCGCCGTCATCGATACCCACGGTCACTGGGACCACATCGGCGCCAACGGCGCGGTGAAGGAACATACCGGCGCGCCCCTCTTCATCCACGAGGATGACGCGGCCTATCTCGGCGATCCCTCCCTCAATATCAGCAATATGGTGGGGACGCAGGCGAAAGCCGCGCCCGCCGACGGTTATCTCAAAGAAGGGGACCGGGTGGTCTTCGGCAGCTGCGCTTTGACGGTGCTGCATACCCCGGGCCACACTCCCGGCGGCATCTCCCTTTACGGTGAAAACGTGCTCTTCAGCGGTGATACCCTCTTTTTCCGCTCCGTCGGCCGAAGCGATCTGCCCGGCGGCGATTACCGCACCCTCATCGACAGCGTCAGGAACAAGATCTTTACTTTAGACGACAATACCGTCGTCTACACCGGCCACGGCATTCCCACCCGGGTCGGTGACGAAAAGAGCAACAACCCCTTTGTACGGGTATAAGGAGGATCACCGTGATCACACGACCCAAAGGCACCAATGATTTTTTGCCGCCGACGACGGCCGGCTGGCAATATGTGGAAAATATCTTAAGAGAGATGGCCGCCGTGTACGGCTATCGCGAGATCCGCACACCGATCTTTGAAGCGACCGAGCTCTTTCAGCGCGGCGTCGGCGAGACGACGGATATCGTGACCAAGGAAATGTATACTTTCAGCGACAAGGGCGGCCGCAGCATCACCCTGCGCCCGGAAGGCACGGCCTCGACGGCCAGAGCCTTCATCGAGCACAAGCTCCACGGCGGCACACTGCCGCTGAAGCTCTTCTACATGGGACCGATGTTCCGCTATGAGCGGCCTCAGAAGGGGCGCTTCCGTCAGTTCCATCAGTTCGGCATCGAGGTCTTCGGCTCGAAGGAAGCCTCCGTTGACGGTGAGATCATCGCTTTTGCCATGGATTTTTACCGCCGTCTCGGGTTGACCGACCTCAAGGTGCGCCTGAACAGTGTCGGCTGCCCCGTCTGCCGCGCCGAGCATAAGCGGCGGCTGCAGGAATTTCTCCGCCCCCATCTTGAGGAGATGTGCGGCGACTGCAGGGAACGCTTTGAAAAGAATCCCCTGCGCATTTTCGACTGCAAGCAGGAAAAATGCCAAAGTCTGCTCGTCGGCGCGCCGACCGTAGCCGACTGTCTCTGCGAAGACTGCCGCGATCATTTTGAGCGGGTGAAAGCCTATCTGGATGAGGCGGATATCCCCTATGACCTCGATCCCTTCCTCGTGCGGGGTTTGGATTATTATACGAAGACCGCCTTTGAGATCATTTTGAACGAGATCGGCGCCCAGAGCGCCATCTGCGGCGGCGGCCGCTACGACGGCCTCATCGCCGATATCGGCGGCAGCGATATGCCCGGCGTCGGCTTCGCCCTGGGCATGGAGCGGATCTTCGCCGCTCTGGAGACCGCCGGCGTCACACTCCCCGTTGAGGACAGCCTCGACGTCTTCTTCGTCGCCTTGGGCGAAAGCGCCAAGACACACTGCTTCGCCTGGCTGGAAGCGCTGCGCAAAGAGGGGCTTCGCGCCGAAATGGATCATATGGGCAAGAGCTTCAAAGCCCAGATGAAAACCGCCGACAGAGAAAAGGCCGCCTTCGTTGTGATCTGCGGCGACAATGAACTGGAAAACAATGAAATCATCATTAAGAATATGGCGGATCACGCTCAGGAAACCGTTTCGGCGGCAAGCGTGACCGAAACCATCGTCAGGAGGATCAAATCATGAAGAGAACCCATCAATGCGGCGTATTCCGCAAAGAACACATCGGTGAGACCGTATCGGTCTGCGGCTGGATCCAGCGCCGCCGCGACCACGGCGGCGTCATCTTTATCGACCTCAGAGACAGAAGCGGCATGGTCCAGCTGGTCTTTGACCCCGAAGTCAGCGGCGACCGCTTCGCCGTCGCCGAAAAGGTGCGCCCCGAATACGTCCTTTCCGCCACGGGAAAAGTGCGCCGCCGTCCCGAGGATCAGGAAAACCCCAATATGGCCACGGGGGATATCGAGATCTACATCGACGACGTGGAGATCCTCAATCCCGCCAAGACGCCGCCCTTCCTGATTGAAGACGGTGTGGACTGCGATGAAATGATCCGCCTCAAATACCGTTATCTCGATCTGCGCCGTCCCGAGCTGCAGAAAAATTTCGCCCTGCGCCACAAGGTGACCATGGCCGTCCGCAATTTCCTCGATCAGAAGGATTTCTGGGAGATCGAAACACCGATGCTGACCGTGAGCACGCCGGAAGGGGCCAGAGATTTCCTCGTGCCCTCCCGCGTCCATCCCGGCAGCTTCTTCGCGCTGCCCCAGTCGCCCCAGCTCTTCAAACAGCTGCTGATGGTCTCGGGCATGGAACGCTATTTCCAGATCAGCCGCTGCTTCCGCGATGAAGACCTGCGCGCCGACCGTCAGCCCGAATTCACCCAGATCGATATGGAAATGTCCTTCATGAGCCAGGATGAGATCATGGCTCTGATGGAAGAAATGATGCAAAAGATCTATAAGGATATCCTCGATATCGATATCGCCACGCCCTTTTTGCGCCTCTCCTACGTCGACGCCATGAACCGCTTC
>CACXDX010000072.1 GCA_902766525.1 uncultured Bacillota bacterium
AAAGATTTTTACCGTCGTCTCGCCGCGGCGGAGAATCTGCACACCCATTTTGATCTCATCGCCGGCCTTCCCGGCGAGGATCTCGTTTCTTTTAAAAACGGTTTTAACGAAATAATGACGATCAGGCCGGACTATCTTCAGGTGGGTTTTTTGAAATTGCTGCCGGGCACCGGAATGGCCGCGAAAAAAGATCTTTATGGTTATATCGCCGAGGAGTTTCCTCCTTATGAGGTTGTATGCAGTGACGTCCTCTCCGTTTCGGAAATGGGCATCATCAAAGAGCTCGATCATTTTATGGATACGGTTTATAACAAAAAAAGCTATGAATCGACGCTGAACTTTGCTTTGACACATTCCCGGATTGATACGTTCTCCTTATTTCTCGCTTTGGCAAGGACGGCAGAGAAGGATTATGATGAGGTTCTGCAGGAACGATTACCCGAGGCAGAGGGCGTTTGGCGGGGTTTGCTGCGCCTCGATCAAGCCTGCCGTGAAGGAGGGGATATCGGTGCCGAGGAAGAAAAAGCACACCGTGTTTTTTGCGGAGAAAAAGATATTATTGATGAATTGCTCCCGGCTTATAAAGGGATGTCTCCCTCTGAAATATATAAACGTACAAGATTATTGATGCTTCCGGTAAAGCTTGTTTTCGACGCCGAAGGAAATGTTGTGAGCGCTGCTGCCGGTTCGACGAAGGTTTTATTGGATTACGGGGGAAAGGGTCGGAGAAAGAAAAAAGCGCCGAGACCCCATATTATTGTGTTGCATTAAAAAACAAAAGCCGCTTGTTCCTGTAATGAATAAGCGACTTTTTACATATTAAACAGTTTGATTTGAAAAATCAGATACGATATATTCAAGGATATCCCGCTTCGTGTAGACTCTGTTTCCTTTCTCATCGCGTTCACTGTACATTCTGCGGATGTCATTAACGTCAGCGTCGTAGGAGTCTTTATAGTAGGTTTTGATTTCCCGAAGCAGTTCTTTGAATGCGTTCGTGTTCCGCATGGTGTGAACCATTTCATGAGAGATAATGGTCTGAAGAGGTTTATCCGTCGCGGCGTAGTTCACTTTACATTGATTTTACATGGATGCGGTTGCGAATTTGACAGAAATTGTGTATTCTTTACATGGAGGCTGATAAAAATGATTTATTATGTTGAAGATGATGACAGCATCCGTGATTTGATGGTTTATGCGCTGACCGCCGCCGGCTTTGAAGCTGTCGGCTTCTCAGACAGTATTCCTTTTTGGAAACAAATGAAAGAAAAAATGCCTGATTTGGTGATTTTAGACATCATGCTGCCCGGAGAAGACGGCATCGATATTTTAAAAAAACTACGAAACTCACCGATTACCGCGGATATTCCGGTCATTATGGCTACGGCCAAAGGTACGGAATATGATAAAGTGATCGGTTTGGATTTCGGTGCCGATGATTATCTTGTCAAACCCTTCGGCATGCTGGAAATGATCTCGCGAATCAAATCCGTGCTGAGACGCTGTGGTTCAAAAACAAATGAAGCAAAACTGTTTGCGGGTCCCGTGGTCATGGATATGAACAGCCATTCCGTTTATCTTGACGGCAGAGAAATTTCTTTGACGTTGAAAGAATTTGATCTCTTAAAGCTGTTTATGCAAAATCCCGGTTTGGTTTTTACCAGGGATCAGCTGGTTGGTGTCGTATGGGATATGGATTTCAGCGGCGAGACGAGAACGGTGGATGTCCATATCGGGACGCTGCGGACAAAACTCGGCGTTGCCGGAGATCTGATCCGAACCATTCGCGGTGTTGGCTATAAATTGGAGGTTCCCGATGAACAGTAAAATTTTCAGATCGATTCTGTTGGTTTCTCTGATCGTTTTTCTGTCCTCATTATTGTTCATAATGGGATCTTTACACAGTTATTTTACGAGTGTCCAGCAGAATCAACTGAAGATCGAGGCACAGCTGGCCGCTGCGGGCGTGTCGCTGCTCGGCGAAGAATATCTGAAAAATTTTGATGAGGAATCTTTTCGATTGACATGGATCGCCGAGGACGGCACCGTTCTGTATGATAATAAGTCTCCCAGCGGCGGTATGGAAAATCATCTGGAAAGGGAAGAAATCAAAGAAGCCTTTGAAAGTGGTTACGGTGAAAGCAAACGTTATTCCGATACTCTTTCCGAAAGGCTGCTTTATTCCGCAACATTGCTTCCGGACGGATCGGTCCTTCGTGTTTCCAACGCGCAAAGCGCCATTTGGCTGCTGATGCTGGGATTTACCCACCAGATTATTTTGGTTATCGGCATAGCGCTTGTACTGTCTCTGATTCTTGCTTTTCAACTTTCAAAACGTATTACGGAACCGATCAATCGCATCGATCCGAATGAACCGGAACAGTATATCGGGAAAGAGGAATATAAGGAAATCGAACCGCTGCTGGAGCGGATGGATCAACTGCAAAAAAAAGCGAAGAAAAATCAGGCGGAATTGGAGAATATGTCAAAGATCCGGCAGGATTTTACGGCTAACGTTTCTCATGAACTGAAAACACCTCTTCAGGCTATTTCCGGTTGTGCGGAATTGCTTGAACAGGGAATGGTCAAGGAAGAGGATATCCCTGCTTTCGCCGGAAAAATCCGCATGGAATCTCAGCGAATGACGAATCTCGTGGAAGATATTATCCATCTGACGGAGCTTGACAGCGGCGGCAGGGATTACCGCAGGGAAATCGTTGATTTGAAGCGTGTCGCCGAAAATGCCGTGAGCAGTCTTCGGCCCATTGCCGAGGAACGCGGGATTCAGTTGACCCTCGTCGGTGAATCGGCGGAGATGATGGGTTTCCCCGATGTTTTGTACAGCATTGTCTTCAATCTTTGCGACAACGCCATTAAATATAATCGCAGCGGCGGAAAGGTTGAAGTTCGCGTTGAAAACGGTCCCTCGTTTGCTTCTTTGTCTGTTAAAGATACCGGTATCGGTATCCCCGAGGAATGTCGGGAGAGAATCTTTGAGCGTTTTTATCGGATTGATAAAAGTCGTTCGAAAGAAGTCGGAGGCACGGGATTGGGTCTGTCGATCGTTAAGCACGGCGCGATAATTCATGATGCCACCGTTCAGGTGGAAAGTGTTCCCGATTGCGGCACCGAGTTTTTCCTTGATTTTCCCAAAGCATTTTCCGGGTAAAAAATAAATTTATAAAGGAAACGTCATCAGCTGTAAAGCTTGATGGCGTTTTTTGTTTTACAAGTATTTTACAATAAACAGATAACACATTTGATGATGCTATGATACTCTTTTATTGTAAAGCTGGAAAAGGCAGGTGAAAACATTGGATTTTTTTGATATTTTGACGATGGTGGGAGGTCTTTGCCTCTTTTTATTCGGCATGAATATTATGAGTCAGGCTTTGGAGCGTCGAGCCGGCAATAAACTTCGATCATTCCTGGGTAAATTGACGGAAAATAAACATCGGGGGTTATTGACCGGTCTTGGTGTTACCGCCGTGATTCAGAGCTCCTCCGCACTGACTGTGATGGTCGTCGGTTTTGTTAATTCCGGATTGATGACCTTGAAACAATCCATTCACGTGATCATGGGGGCCAATATCGGTACGACGGTGACGGCATGGATATTGAGCCTTACCGGTATCGACAGCGGCAGCTTTTTTGTCATGATGTTAAAACCGACATCATTCACGCCGATCCTTGCCTTCGCCGGTGTTATACTGTATATTTTTTGTAAAGATGATAAGAAAAAAGACACCGGCATGATCCTGCTGGGGTTCGCGACACTGATGTTTGGTATGGAGACCATGGCCGACGCCGTTTCGGGTTTGAAAGATGTGGCGGGTTTCCAAAATCTGTTTCTTCTTTTCAGCAATCCCGCTTTGGGTGTGCTTGTCGGTGCCGCGCTTACCGCTGTGATCCAGTCCAGCTCGGCCTCGGTTGGGATTCTTCAGGCTTTGGCTTCGACCGGACAGATAACTTACGGCGCCGCCGTCCCGATTATTATGGGTCAAAATATCGGCACCTGTGTCACGGTTTTGATCTCATCTGTCGGTACAAATGTAAATGCCAAACGGGCCGCCTTTATTCATCTGTTCTTTAATGTTTTCGGTTCGGTAATCCTGCTGATATCTTTTTGTCTGATAAAATATCTGCTGACGCCGGTCATTTTGACCGAAACAGCCTCTTTGTTCGGGATTGCCGTGGTTCATTCCGCTTTTAATGTTCTGTGTACACTGATCATGCTTCCCCTCAGCGGCTTCCTTGAAAAGCTTGTTTGTACGGTCGTTCCGGATACGAAAGAAAGAGTCGTCGAAAGTAAATTGGATGAGCGGTTGTTGATCACGCCGGCTGTTGCTTTGGAACAGTGCAAATCGGTATTGAATGAAATGGCTTCCTGTACTCTTGAGACACTGTCTGATAGTATTGAAGCTCTGGATGGTGATCCGTCGGAAAAAGAGAAGAGTATTCGCGCCGGGGAAAAGAAGACGGATTATTATGAAGATATCCTCGGATCGTATCTCGTAAAACTCAGTATTCAGAACGGTGGAGAAAATGTTACGGCAGTCGCTTCCAAATATTTGCGTGTGGTCGGTGATTTCGAACGGATCGCCGATTACAGTTTAAGTATATTGTATACCGCAATGGAAATGGATCATTACGGGATAACTTTCTCAAAAACGGCTAAAACAGAACTGAAAACCCTTACGGATGCCGTTATGGAAGCAATTACCCTTACCTGCGAAGCATTTTGCGAAAATGATTTGGAGAAAGCTAATCAGGTCGCCCCTTTGGGTCAGATCATCGATGAATTGAGAGATGAACTTCATGGACGGCATATCAACCGCCTTCAGCAGGGGAATTGTGATATTCAGGCGGGGATCGTTATTTCAGACCTTTTGAATGATCTGAACCACATCGCATCACATGGAACGGCTGTCTCGCTTTGCATCATT
>CACXDX010000073.1 GCA_902766525.1 uncultured Bacillota bacterium
CGCTTTCCTTTGACAAAAAGATCTCTTATCAGCAAAAACACCCTTTCGGCAAAAACCATTGCCGAAAGGGTACTTTATTTTCATGTATTATCAAAAAAACGAGATCACACGCCATCTCATTTATTGATGCGTTTTCTCCCAAACAAATGCAGGCCGAAATCCTTTTTCTGCGGATGAGTCCCGGAAGAATCTCCGTACTCTCTTTTATTCCACGGCAAACCGAAAAAACTTCTGTGAGGATTAAAATGATGGGGAACGGTACGCCTTCTCTGATCCCACTGCATCCCGGAATCCTCATAATGAAAATGACGCTCGACGGAATCGGCGGTTTTTTTCGGATTCCCATGTATGCCGAGAAGATTTCTTTGCGGATTAAATTGAGGCTGAACGGAGCGCTTCCTCTGACCCCACTGCATACCGGGACCGTATTCGGATTGAGGAACGATGATTTTCAGCTTTTGCCGGATACATTCGATGGTGGCCTCCTGGATATCCCCGCCGAATTCCCCATCCAACGTCCAACTGATGGGTTCTTCCGAAGTCAGCACCACTTTACTCGTTCGCGCATATTCCAGATAACGATTATTTTCAATATTTTGTGTCAAGGCAGCCAGCATAACCGGGGCATTGAAGATAGCCGTAACCCCTTTCTTGACCAAAATCAGTTCAAAACAGCCGTCATCCATGGAAACAGAGGTCTTGCGATCGAGGTTGAAACCGCCGACGGACAAGGCATTGCTGGCCATACCGTAAATATAATCACCCTCCGCTTCCAGATTGTCACACTTTACCTTCAAATGCTGCGCTGAAATCATCGGCAGACGGCGAATGCCTTCAACGAGATAAGCTCCCTTGCCAAAAATATTTTTGGAGGCCTGAGGCGTGCCGTAAGCCACATCGGTAAAAGCGCCGAAGGCGGCGACATAGGAAAAATAACGACCGTTAAAGCAGCCGATATCCGTATAGGTTTCCATGCCGTTGACGACATCTTTGGCCGCCAGCAGCATATTGCTGTTGATCTGATGACTGGCCGCAAAATCGTTCATCGTACCGGTAGGAATATAGCCCAAAGGAGGCGGATCATCCAATGTCATCAAGCCGTTGATGGTGTTGTTCAAACTGCCGTCACCGCCGCAGACGACGACAACATCAAATTCATGGCCCCGCCCGCGCACATAACGCTCCATATCATCGGGGCCTTGACTCGGATGTGCCGTAACATCATAGCCTCCGCGAGTAAGGATATTGAGAATATCCGCAACTTTTCCGCGAACAGAGCTGGTTCCTGCTTTTAAATTAAAAACGAGCAGCATTTTTTTTGCCATATCAAATCACCTCAAAAAGACATGGACTCAACAAGACGATACAAAGAGATCCGCCGTTTTTCCTCTAACATATACGAGGCAGACCTTCTCCGTATAAACTGTCAATAACGCGTTTCCCGCCCAAACGGGTCTTCATAACAACGCCTTTATCTCCGGTTACCCGACCGAGCAAAACAGCATCCTTCCCGTGATTTGTCGCTTTCATGGCGGCCAATGCTTTTTCGGCGTCGTCACCGTCAACCACTGCGAGCATTTTCCCTTCATTCCCCATGTAAAGAGGGTCTAATCCGAGAATGCCGCAAAAGCCTTTAACCTCTTCGCGAACGGGAATGTTCGCCTCTTCGATTTCGATGCCGCAATGAGACGTCGCAGCCAGCTCATTAAGCATTGTGCCGAGACCGCCCCGGGTGATGTCACGCATTGCTTTCACGCGGATTTCTTCGTCGAAGAGCCGGTCGACAATATCGTTCAAAGGAGCGCAATCACTTTCAATGGTATTTTCCAGATTCATGCGGTGGCTCAAAATACAGGCATGATGATCGCCGAGATAGCCGGAAACAATAACGGCGTCTCCTTCTTTAAGATTGGCGGCGCTGATATCACGTCCTTCGGGGATCAGGCCGATACCTGTGGTGTTAATCATCAAGCTGCCGTTTCCTTCCACGACCTTCGTGTCACCGGCAACAATCTGCACACCGGCTTCTTTGGCTGTAGAAGCCATCGAAGAAACGCAGGTTTCCAACAGTTCGCTTTCAAGACCTTCCTCCAGGATATAAGCGGAAGTCAGATAAAGAGGCTTCGCGCCCATCATCAGCAAATCATTGACCGTACCGCAAACAGCCAACTTACCGATATTGCCGCCGCGGAAAATGACGGGAGTAACCACGAAGGAATCGGTGGAAAACGCGATCCGTCCCGAAACGTTCAAAACCGCGGCGTCTTCCATGCGATCAAGGATATCATTTTTAAAATATTTTGCGAAAACGGCTTTCATCAGTTCGGCGGAGGATTTTCCGCCGCTGCCGTGAGCCATCGTGATCTTCATTCTCTCACCTCATATTGTGTTTCTGTACCAAATTCCGCAGCTGCCCTCGGCCGATACCATACAGGGGCCGTAGGGATCCGTCGGCGTACAGGCTTTGCCGAACATCGGACAATCACAGGGATTGATTCTGCCGACGATCACTTCGGCACAGCGGCAGGATCTCGGCAGTTTGATATCATCATCAAGACCGAAGCTGCCGCCGTCAAAATTTCCGTACTCTTCCCTCAGATACATCCCCGAATTCGGAATCGCGCCCAATCCGCGCCAAACCGCCGAACCGGCACAAAAATAGCGTTCGATCAAGGCTTTGGCCTTGGGATTGCCTTCGTTCCTCACGGCATTGGGATAGAGATTTTTCGCCTTTGCCTCCCCCTTCTCCAACTGGCGAACGATTTCGTAAATCACCGCCAAAAGATGCTCTCCTTCAAAACCGGCAACGACAAAAGGTCTTTTATATTTTTCCGCAAACGCGACAAAAGCATCGCTGCCGGTGATCACACTGACATGACCCGGGCAGATGAAACCGTCAATGCCCTGTTCGTTTTCGCAGATCCACTCGATGGCGGGAAAGGTTTGTTTCAGCGCCGTCACAAAACGCAGATTGGACAGACCTTTTTCTATCGCTCTTGCCAACGCTACGGCATAAGTCGGGATCGTTGTTTCAAAACCGACGGCGGCGATGCCGATCATCAGCTCGGGATGAGCTGCGGCAGCATCAACGGCATCCAAAGCGGACATCATCAATTCCACTTTGGCACCTTCGCCCTTGGCAACACTCAAGCTGCCTTTTGAGCCCGGCACTTTCAGCATATCACCGAAAGCGTAGAGCACATGCCGGTCTTCTTTGGCAAATTCAATACAACGATCGATATATGCCGTCGGCGTAACGCAAACGGGACAGCCGGGGCCGGAGATCAAACGGATCCTCGGTGAAATCAGACTGCGGATGCCGTTCTTAAAGATCGAAGCGGTATGCGTGCCGCAGACCTCCATCAGCTTCACTTCCGGTCCGTCATAGTTTTTCAGATATCGAACAACTTCTTCCGTATTCATACGATTTCATCCAATTCCGAAAAGAGATCGATCAGTTCTTTTGCCTGATCTTCAGCCATCACTTCAATGGCGCATCCGGCATGAACGAGAACATATTTCCCGATTTCGGCGTCAACCATAGCCACATTGGCTTTCATTTCGGTACCGCCGAAGCTGACCACAGCGGTATCGCCATCTATGGAGATGATTTTCCCGGGAATCGCTACACACATGATTTATTCTCCTTTATTCTGCGTTTCCTTGAGATATTCCATACCGATATAGGCCTGGCCCAAAGAAATGCCTCCGTCGTTGGGGCCGACGGAAATGTTATAGTAAACATCAAAATTCTTTTCTCTTAACAACATCAGCGTATGTTCCATTAATATTTTATTCTGAAATACGCCGCCAGTCAAGGCCACTTGTTTCGTTTCTGTTTCTTCGCCGATTTTTTCCACCATCGCGCAGACAAGTTCCGCCACAGCGTAATGAAAACCCAAAGCCATGGCGTCAGTGGAAACGCCTTCTCTGATTCCCCTGGCCAAAGCCTGAAAAATCGGCGCCGCCGATATTTGCCAAACACCGCCGTCATTCCAATACATGAAGACCATCTTATGAGCTTTCAAGCCCAATTTCATCGCCCTGTCGGCGGCGTTTTCCAACATGATGGCGCATTCTCCTTCATATCGGTTTTCACCGCAAACGCCCAAAAGAGCGGAAACGGCATCAAACAACCGCCCCATACTGGAGCTGCGAATCCCGTTGATACCATGATAGAGTCCGGCTTTGACAACGGCATAGCGACTGTCTTCGGCCAAAGGCGTATGCTCGGCCTGACCTCCGAGGGATGCCATATAGCACATCGCTGTTTTCCATCCCTCTTTCATCGACTGATCTCCCCCGATCATGGGAATGGATTGGAGATGACCGACGCGGGCGTATTTTGCTCCGTTGCAGACAAAAAACTCGCCGCCCCAAATCGTGCCGTCATCACCGTAACCGGTTCCGTCAAAAGAAACGCCGATAACATCACCGCTCAGATGATGCTCGGCCATAACCGAAGCGACGTGAGCATGATGATGCTGTACGCGAATGATCGGAATATCATGTTCCTCTCCGTAGCTTTTGGCGAAATCATAAGTAAAGTAGAGAGGATGCATATCAGTGATGAGCAGCTTGGGCTCGATATGAAAGAGCTTTTTCATGCTCTCGATATTCCGGACATAGTTTTCCCGGATTTCCTCAGCGTCAAGATCACCGAAAAACTGGCTGACGTAGGCAAAATTTCCTTTCGTCAGCGTAAACGCAGCTTTGAGCTGCCCGCCGAGAGCCAGGATCTGATCGTCTTCTTTTAAAAGAGCATCGCCGGCGATATAGAGCGGCACCGGCGCGTATCCCTTGGAACGGCGCGTCATTTGCGGCTGCCCGTCGACAACGCGAACCACGGAATCATCAACGACGAGGCGGATATCACGGTCGTGATAGAAAACAGCGGCAAGCAGGTCGCTTTTTTCTTCAAACAGATCAAACATCTTTTGATCGTCCCGAATCATGGGACTGTCGGAGAGATTGCCGCTGGTAACAATGAGAGGTCCGCAACCTTCGATCAAAAGATACTGCAGCCCCATACTGGGCAGAAAAGCGCCGGTATAACGACTCGTTTTATTGACCTCGGGAGAGAAATCATTCTTTTTTGTTTCCAGCAAAACAATGGGACGCGCCGAGCTTTTAAGCAGGGAACGCTCTTCATCGGAAATAGAACAATAAGCTTCAACCTGATTCTCATCGTAAAACATAACGGCAAAAGGCTTCTCTTCCCTGCCTTTGAGCAGACGCAGATCGGAAACGGCCTTTTCGGAATCGGGTTTACAAATAAAATTATAGCCGCCGACGCCTTTTACGGCAATGATCTTATTCTGATTCAACAAAGAAATCGCCAGTCGGACGGCATCTTCTTTTTCCTCGCTGCGGCCGTAGACCTTTAGCTGAGGTCCGCAATGATGACAGGAAATGGTCTGCGCATGATAGCGGCGATCACCGCGATCGGTATATTCTCCTTCGCAGAAATCGCACATGGGAAAATCGATCATCGCCGTATTATCACGATCATAAGGTATACGATCAATAATGGTATAGCGAGGTCCGCAGGCCATACAGCTGATAAAAGGGTGGCGATAACGGGGATTATCCTTATCGTTCAGATCTTTAAAGCAGTCGGGACAAAGCGCCAAATCGGCAGGGATCATCGGCGCCTCATCGTCAAGTTCGCCGCTTCTCGCGATGGAAAAATCGGCATACTCCTCAAAGGGCCGCTCTTCTCTGCGTATATGTACGATCTCCGCCGGTTCGGGCTTTCTGAGACGGATAGCCTCAACAAAAGCGTCAATCCGCTCCGTGCTGTCGCTGACTCGAATATCGACAAGACCGCCGTCATTGCGAACGACGCCTTTCATCCCCATTTCATCGCCGAGTTTGGCAATAAAGGGACGGAAACCGACACCCTGGACGACACCCCAGATCGTGATTTTTTCAGTGATCTGCCGCTCTGCCATAGCAAAAAGCCCCCATCAGTCCGGATTACGGCTTTCAAGCCATGCGGCAACTTCCCGATAGCCTTCACCGGTTTTGCCGGAGACCTTAAAGACCGGAACATCTTTATTCTGAGCGCGCACACCCTTCATAAAGAAGTCTTCATCAAAATCAACATAGGGCAAAAGATCACATTTATTGATCAAAATAATATCAGCCTTTTCAAAGGCCAGCGGATATTTATAAGGTTTATCACTGCCTTCGGTGACAGTGCTGATAAGCATCTTAATGTGTTCGCCGATGGAAAATTCCGCCGGGCAAACGAGATTGCCGATGTTTTCGATAAAGAGGATACCCTCTTTGTCAAAATCCATCTTGTGAATGGCGTCATGAATCAGCGGCGCGTCAAGATGACAGGCGCCGAAGGTATTGATCTGATAAGTATCAAAACCCATGTTTTGAAGATCAACGGTATCGATATCACTTTCGATGTCGCCTTCGATCACATAGGGTTTCGCTTTCCGCAGATGAGGAAAAATATTTTTTAAAGTCGTCGTTTTGCCGACGCCGGGAGCGCCCATCACATTAACGACCAAAATACCGTCTTCGCTGAGATGTTGTCTGACATGGTCAGCGATATGGTCGTTTTCACTATGGATATTTTCTTTAACATCTAAACGGATCACATCGTGCATAATCGATCTCCTCTTTCTCTGACGGGCAAAGTATTTTTGTTTTTTTTATTGTTTTATTCATACCCCGAGGGCGGACACAGGTGTGCCCGCCCTCGCTCATGTGTAATCTTCAGTTCTTTTCCACTTCTATGCTGTCGATATAAAATTCTTTGCCGATCTCAGTGGGACGACCTTCTCCGCCGCAGGCGGGACAGGCAAAGGAAAAAAGTTTCCTTTCAAAATAGAGGCCGCATTTTTCACATTTCAATTTAGGCTTAACCCGTTCGATTTCAATGGCTGCCCCTTCACAAAGGGTGCCCTCTGAAATCACATCAAAATACATCTGAATGCTGTCTCCGATAAATCCGGAATAATCGCCCACAACCAGCCGCAGCGTTTTAACTCTGTCCGCGCCGGCTTCCCGGGCATGATCTTCCGCAATTTTAATGATCTGCTGAGTAATCGGATATTCGTGCATAGAAAATACCGGAAGAAATGATTAAGCTTCGGCCTGAGGCGCAGCTTCGGCAGCTGTTTCGGCAGCAGCTTCAACAGCGGGAGCTTCAGCGGCTTTTTCGACCTTTTCAGCTTTGGGTTTTTCTTCTTTGGGCGGACCCTGGAAAAGATCCACGACCTTTTCCGTGTTGGGAGCCGTATATTCGGGAGCCATCTGCAATGCATCCTTATTGCAGGCCACAGCACAGGCGTTGCACTGGATGCATCTCATACGCTGGATTTCCCAGGTTCTGGCTTTGCGATCAACCGTCAGAGCATTGGTCGGGCATTTCTTGGCGCAAAGGGAGCAAAAAACGCATTTGTCAATGTCAATGGTCATATGACCGCGGGTCGAGTCCGTGATTTTGGCGGGTTTTACGGGATACATGAGGGTAGCCGGCTTGCCAAACAGGCTTCTCATTAACATCTTACCGATTTTAAATGTTGCCATGTCTACGCCTCCTTATCTTTCCGTGCAGCTGATGCAGGGGTCGATACAAATAACAATAACGGGAACATCGGCGAGGGAACATCCTTCCAAGGATTTTACCAGGAAAGGAATGTTGATGTTGGTCGGTGTTCTGACTCTCATTCTTTCGAGATTCTTTGTACCGTTCCCTTTAACATAGTAGAACGCTTCACCGCGGGGCTGTTCCAATCTGGCGAAGAATTCACCTTCGGGTTTCCCTTTAACGGGAACGGCGATTTCGCCTTCGGGAATGGTTTCGCAGATTTCGATAACCATATCCATGGACTGGATCAGTTCTCTGCAGCGGACGAGCGTACGGGCATAGCAGTCACCGGCTTCTTCGATGATCGGTTCAAAACCGATCTTATCGTAAACGCCGTTACCGGTGAGGCGGATATCGGTGACGACACCGGACCCACGGGCGGTGGGACCGACGGCACAGAGATCTTCCGCTTCTTCTTTGGTAACAACACCGACGCCGACAAGACGGTTTTTAACGGAAGTATCATTCACGAAAACATTGATGAGTTCGTTAACTTCCTTTCTCATGCCCGCAACGACGGTAGCCATTTCCGTCAGAACTTCGGGGCTGATGTCGCGATGGACACCGCCGATTTTGTTGACGGAGAAAATAACACGACCGCCGGTGGTTTTTTCAAAGAGGTCGAGAACGCTTTCTCTCAATCTCCAGCAATGATTGAAGAGGCTTTCAAAACCGAAAGCGTCGGCCAGAAGACCCAGCCAAAGCAGATGGCTGTGAACTCGGCTCAATTCATGCCAGAGCGTTCTGAGATATTCCGCTCTTTCGGGGACATCCACTTTCATCAGCAATTCGATGGCGTGGCAATAACCCCAGTTATGACCGAAAGCGCAGATACCGCAAATTCTTTCGGTGACATACATTAATTCGGTGTATTCCTTCTTTTCCACCAGTTTTTCGAGACCTCTGTGGACAAAACCGATCGAAGGGATCGCCTGCACAACGGTTTCATCTTCGAGAACGAGGTCCAGATGAACGGGTTCCGGCAGAACCGGATGCTGAGGTCCGAAAGGAATAATAGTTTGTTTAGCCATAATCTACCTTCCTTTCTTATTCTTCTTCCGCTTTCTTGCCCTTCCAGGGAGTCGGTTCATTGGTAATGAAGAAGTTACCCTGGAAGTCCAAAGCGATATGATTAATCTTGATACCGAAAAGGTCTTTCATTTCGTTTTCATAAACGAAAGCCGCAAAATAGGAATCGGTAATGCTTTCAATTTCCGTACCTTCGGGAACGATGACACGGTAGTTGTAAAGTTCATGATCCTTATCAAAGCTGTAGGTCAGCTCATAAGCGTCGGGGATCTTGGTGGCGCAGATCTGCACCATGCGATAACCTTCGCCTTTTAACGTGCGGGCAGTATTCACCAATTCGGCAGGTTCAATGGTTTTAAGATTAAGATCTGTGTACATTGTATACCTCCTGCTAAATTTGTTTATTCTTCAGTCTTTGCAGCGGGAGCACTGCCCATTGCAGCTCTCTTTTCGGCAAGAACACCGAGACCTTGGACGATACCGTCGATGATGGATTCGGGTCTCGCGGCACAGCCGGGAACGTAGACATCAACGGGGATAACCTGATCGACACCGCCGAGAATGTTGTAGCATTCCGCAAAGATCCCGCCGGAGCAGGCGCAGATACCGATGGCAACAACGACCTTAGGTTCGGGCATCTGTTCGTAGATCTGCTTAACAACGTTTTTATTCTGTTCGTTCACACCGCCGGTTACGAGGAAGAGATCCGCGTGTTTCGGATTACCGGTGTTGATGATCCCGAAGCGTTCGGCGTCATACATGGGCGTGAGGCAGGCCAACACTTCGATATCGCAACCATTGCAGCTTGAACCATCGTAATGGATTACCCACGGCGATTTTGTTACATACGACATATTGACACCTCCTATTTATATGATTCCAAACAGTTTCAGGAAATACAGTACGAAAATATTACCAAAGCCGAGAATCAACGCAACAATCCAGGAAGAATTGATCGCGACTTCCCATCTCATTCTGGCGAAACTGTTGTCGATAAACGTTTCGAAGAAATAGACGAAAATGCAGACAAGCAAAGCAATGATAATGCTGACCCAACTCGTGCAGGCAATGAAAAGATAGACAAAGCCGAGCAGGAAAACGTTTTCATACCAGTGAGAAATTTCCATCAGCGCCAAAGTCTTGCCGGAGAATTCGGTAGCCATACCTTTAACCAGTTCCTGGTGAGCGTGGTGGCTCATGGAGAGGTCGAAGGGAGACTTTCTGAATTTCAGCGTCAGGATGAAGACGAAGCCGATGAAAACACCGGGAAGATAGATGATAGCCGGTTTGCCGGCAGCGAGAACATCAGCGACGTTGAAGGTGCCGATCACGATATAGAAACCGACAGCGGTCAAAAGAACCATCGGTTCATAAGCCATCATCTGAAGAAGTTCACGGCTAGCGCCGATTTCCGCGTAGGGGGAGTTGGCGGAGAAAGCCGAAACAATCAGGAACATGCTAGCCAAGGTCAGGGAGAAGATCACAAGCAGCAGGTCGCCGCCGGCGAAGAAAAAGACACCGGTCAGAATAATGAAGAACAAAAACGCTCCCATATAGAAATCCTGATACTTGTTGACGGTGATGCCTTCTTTTTCCATGAGTTTGAAAACATCAAAGAAAGGCTGAAGGATCGGAGGACCGAAGCGGCCCTGCATTCTGGCAGAAAGCTTTCTGTCGATACCGGCGAGAATACCGCCGACGAGAGGTGCCAGAACGACAAAGAGAATGATGAAAACGATGTTCAAAACACCGAAGTTAAAGCCAAAAGCGTTGGTCAAAAAATCGATCGTCATTTCAAAAGCACCTCCTTAATACATAGTGATGATCGCGCCGAGCGTCATAACTGCACACCAGGCGGCGATGAGAGCCAGGATGATAACGGTGCTGATGATACCGATTCGATTCATCTTCACTTCGCCGAAATACCCTTCCATGTACCAGTTCTTCAAAGAAGCGGCCTGGGTCTGTTTCAGGGCGTTGCGGAAACTGATGTCATCCCCGGCATTTTCACCGGAGAGATAGATCGGAACGATTCTCTTTTTGGTTTTGCCAAAGAAGAATGCGATGATCAGAATCAGTACGGCAACGAGGATCGACATGATAACCAGATTGCTGCTGGCCAGCATACCGGTTTCGATATCGGCAAAGACGGAGCCGAGATACGGAACAACGATACCGTTGGAGAGAACGGGGAAGAAGAGGCAGAGGACAACCGTCAAAGTAGCGAGGGTGCCGAGAACCGCTTTTTCTTCACCGGGAATTCCGATGGCTTCATGATCATCCTTGCCGGCGACGATAGCACAGAGCTTGCCGAGCCATTTAGCCCAGAAGAACAGCGTCGCGGCACTGCCGAAGACGAGCAGCAGGATGAGGAACGGGTTGCCTGAATCCACAAATGAAATCATGCAGGCCCATTTGGAAAGGAGCATCCCGAAGGGAGCAATGAACATACCGCAGATACCGACGATCATAAATTTGGCGACGGCAGGAACGCGGCTGAAGAGACCGTCCATATCTTCGATGTCGCGGCTGCCGATTCTGTGTTCGGTTGTACCGACACTGAGGAAGAGCAGAGATTTGGCGACAGCATGGAAGATGATGAGCATGATACCGGCCCAAACCGCAGCAGCGGTACCGATACCACCGCAGGTAACGATCAAGCCGAGGTTCGCAACGGTGGAGTAAGCAAGAACTCTCTTGGCGTTGCTCTGAGAGATGGCGGCGAAAGAGGCCAGCAGGAAGGTGATACCACCGACCATCATGACCATGAGACCGGCCCAGTTATAATAGATCACACCGAAGGATTGGGAATAACCGGGGAGCCATACACCCATCAAAGGAGAAAGTTTCAAAATAAGGAAGACGCCGGCTTTGACCATTGTAGAGGAATGGAGCAGAGCGGAAACGGGCGTCGGAGCGACCATCGCGCCGAGGAGCCAACTGTTGAAGGGCATCTGAGCGGCTTTGGTAATACCGGCAAAAGCAAGACAAGCCACGGGAATCGTAAGATAATATCCCCAGGCACCGGAAGCACCGCCGGCCAGAAGTCCGGTAAGTTCCAAGGTATTAAGGAAGTTACCAAGGAAGAGAATAGCAAAGCAGAAGCCGAGACCGCCGCCGAGGTTCATGACCAGAGCGCGGAAAGAATTGGCGATCGCTTCGTCGGTCTTGGAATAACCGATCAGGAAGAAAGAACAGAGGCTCGTGATTTCCCAGAAGAAATACATCCAGCAAAGGTTATTGGATGTAACAATACCGAACATTGCGGCAAGGAAAATGAAAATGATGAAGAAGAAAAATCCTCTTCTGTCTTTTTGATCTTCATTGTGTTTCTGGAAGTCTTTCATGTAGCCCAAAGCGTAGACCGCGATGAGACTCCCGATGATGCCGATAATCAATGCCATGATTACCGAGAGACCGTCGACATAGAGATTGTAGCTGATCGGAATAACGCCGCTGTGAGTGATCTCGAACCAGCTCACCAACGGAGTCTGGATCAAGGCCAGGACGCATGCCCAGTAATGTTTATACTTAATGCCGAGATAAACGATGACGACCATCAAAAAGATTTCAATGGCGATCATGACATAGGAGATCCATTCAGCCTCGAAGGCTAAAAGAATTTCCTTCCCGTTCATGAAGTACAACACTGTGAGAACGATGGAACCCAAAGCAATCAGCGCAGCCGAAAGTTTGACGATCCCACCTCTCGCGGCATCGCTTTTCACAGCCAAAAGAATCAGTGCAATCACAGTCGGAAATAAAATTAGAAATGCTAATGTGCCGAGAAAGTAGGTATCCAATTTAATCCCCCTCTTCTTTTGGTTTTTTTCGAGAAGCGCCTGCCGGGAATATATATATCAAATATGTATTCATCTTGAGCCTCGGTTCCGACAAAAGGCTTCTCGTTATAATATTACGTTATAAGTATAAAGCCTAAAAAAATAAAAAGCAAGATAATTCAATCGTTTCGGGCACACTTTTCCCCTTTCAGGCAAAATAATGAACTAAATACAATATTTTTTCTCTCCTTGCCGGGAGAGAAAAAACAGATCAAGCACAGCACCGAAAAACCGTTTTGCCGATTGAAACCCCACCCTATAAATCCGCTTTATTCCTAAAACAATCCGCGCCGTCTCTTAAAAAGTTTTTTGGAAAATCTCATTACGCATATTATCAAGACGCGCCGGGATTTACCCGCCTTTTTTGTGACCGGAAGATCATCTCTTGACTTTTTCCCTTTTCTTTTTTATAATAGAGGAGGAAAAGGAAGCATGAAGCTTCCCGCGGCAAAAAAACCGCGTCATTTATTTTTAAAATAATTTCAATCTTTTTTTTCATCGGTATCAAATGACGGTAGTCATTGAAAGTGTTACGGAAGCACGTTGTTTTTCAGCGTGCTTTTTTTGTTTTCCGGGAAAGGGGTTTTTCCATTGATAACTTACAAAATCGCCGTTATTGACGGTCAGGGAGGCGGTATCGGCCGACATATCACCGCGGCGCTCCGTGCGGCGCTGAGTGAAGATGTAAAGATATATGCCCTCGGCACCAATGCCATCGCCATGGGAAACATTTTAAAAGGCGGCGCCAACGAAGCCGCCTGCGGAGAAAATGCCATCATTCAAACCGTCGGCAAGGTCGACCTCATCGTCGGCTCCGTCGCGATCCTGATTTCCGGGAGTATGTGCGGAGAAGTAACGGCGAAGATCGTCGACGCCGTCGGCAAAGCCGAAGCCGCCAAAGTACTGCTGCCCATCAACAGGAATCAAGTCAAGATCATCAATGTAATTGACGAACCCGTTCCCCACCAGATCGAGAAACTCATCACCGAAGTTACCGCTCATGTACAGAAAAACAAAAAAACGAAACAATAGTAAGAAGCGTCTCATTTCGGCAGTGCAAAACCGAAAAAATGAAATCATCTGAAAAAGCAAGCAGTTAACACTTAAAAGGAAAGGAGAAACAAAAAATGTGTGAAGCCAACGCTTTTCTGAAGAAGAAAGAGGATACCGATTACACTGAGTTCCTGACTGCCGTCGATATCGTCAAACCGACGGAAAACGGCCTTTTGCTGGAAAATATTTTCGGCGAACGCAAAATCATCCGCGCGAAAATCACCGGTCTGCAATTGGTGGACCATAAAATCCTGCTGGAAGAAGAATAAAAAAAGAAAAAGGAACTTTCATCATGGATACGATCACCTTTACTCAATCCGATCCTTTAAAAGACAAGATCGTAAATTACTGGCAAAGCCGTTCGGAAAGTTTTTCCGAACTGCATCAACGCGCCCTTCACGACAGCATTGCCGAACGCTGGTACACGGAGATCGCACCGGAACTGAAAACCGACGAAAAAGTCCCCGGTGACTTAAAGATTCTCGATATCGGCTGCGGAACGGGTTTTTTCTCTATACTTACGGCAAAGAAAGGCTTCCGTGTCACCGGCATCGACCTGACACCCGCCATGATCGATGAGTCGAAAAAAAATGCCGCCAAAGAAAAAGTTAATGTCACTTTTCTGGAAATGGATGCCGAATATCCCACGCTGGAAGAAGGTTCCTTCGATCTGCTGATTACCCGTAATCTGACATGGACATTGCCTCATCTCGAAGACGCCTACGCCAACTGGTTCAAACTTTTAAAACCCGACGGAACACTGCTTAATTTCGACGGGGATTATCATTCCCTCGATCAATCCTGCCATAAACGGCTGCCCGAAAGCCATGCTCATAATCATTTGAGCCGGGAACAAAACGAAGCCTGTGAAGATATCTACCGCAATTTGCCTCAGGACACCAAACCCTATATTGACGTCGCGCTGATGCGTAAAGCGGGATTTCGCGATATCCTCGTCGATATGGAACTGAGCAAGCGAATATATACGGATATCGACGACTATTACAATCCCGTTCCTATGTTTCGGCTCAGAGCAAAAAAACCGATCAACTAACCGAAAAAGGAGAGTACTTCAACGAATACCATGGTCAAAAGAGAACAGAAGCGTACCATTGATATGACCTCGGGACCGCTGTTGAAGCCGCTGCTCTTTTTCATTTTGCCCCTGATCGGCAGCGGCATTTTTCAACAGCTCTATAATACCGTCGATTTTATTTTCATCGGTAACCTGCTGAACAAAACTTCCGCCGCCGCCGTCGGAGCCGGCAGTACGTTGACTTTTTGTTTTATCGGTCTCTTTTCCGGGATTGCCGCCGGAACCACCGTTGTCATCGCCAATGCCTTCGGAGCCAAGGATCGAAACAGAGCCGTCATTGCCCTGGATACTTCCGTCATCTTTTGTTTTTTTGCCGGAATAATTTTAACGGTTCTCGGCATTATATTTGCCCCGGCCGTTTTGGCAATGCTCAATACTCCCGAAACCGCCATGGCCGAAGCCGTCGTTTACTTCCGCGTTTATATGCTCAGCATTCCGGCAATGATTTTTTACAATACCTGTTCCGGCGCCATGCGAGCCACGGGAGACGCGAAAACTCCTTTTCATATTTTGGCACTCTGCGGCTTTGTCAACGTCGCTGCCGATGCGTTTTTCCTGATGGTTATTCCCTTGGGTGTTTTTGGTGTTGCTGTTGCCACCGTCATCGCGCAATGTTTATCCGCGGTTTTGATTTTTATTGCCATCACAAAAAAAAGCGCGCCCCTGCGTTTGGATCCGAGACATCTCGGTTTCAACGCCAAAATTTTAAAAAAGGTACTTTATGTCGGCTTACCGACGGGGCTGCAAACCATGCTCATTACCGTTTCCAACGTGATGGTGCAATATTACATCAACGGTCTCGGCGAAACCGCCGTCGCCGCTTTTGCAACCTATTACAGAGTAGAGAATCTCCTTTATCTGCCGATCCTCGCTTTCGGTCAGGCCGCCGTCGCCTTTGCCGGACAGAATGACGGCGCAGGTCAAATTCGCAGAATCTTCAAAGGCGCCAATATTATGACATTGTTGTGTGGCGGGATCACCGTCATTGTCGCCGGATTCATCCTTCTCTTCCCCGATATCGTTTTACGCTGGTTTATCAGAGACGATTCCGTTATTGCCGCGGCCACCGTTATCGCTTCCGTTGCCTTTCCTTTTTATTGGCTGAACGCCTTCATTGAGATTTACGCAGGTTCGCTCAGAGGTATGAACCGCGCACTCAGTCCCATGTTCATTATCATCCTGAACATCTGTGCCATGCGCTTGTTTCTTCTCGCCCTCTTTACCCACGTCAATTACGTCCTCTCGGCGATCGCCGCGGTCTATCCACTTTCCTGGGCGGGGGCTTCGCTTTTCCTCATCTTAGCTTTTATCCTGGTCATCAAGAAAGAACTGCGGCTTCACGCTCAACGGGAATCCGCTTAAACGATAAATCACAAATCTTAAAGGAGCCGTGACCATGACAAAAAAGGCCATCTTCCAACGCCTCATACAAATCATTATCGTCCTTTTCGGAATCAGTTTTCTCACCTTCGGCCTAACCTATTTGGCTCCCGGAGATCCGGTTCGAGCCATGTATGCCGCTTCCGGCGCCGTCCCCAATGACGAAGTAATCGAGGCAACGAGAACCGCCATGGGATTGGATCGTCCTTTTTATATCCAATATTTTACATGGCTGAAAAATATTCTCAGCGGCGATTTCGGCGTTTCTTATTCGCTCTCACAGTCTGTTTTGACCATTCTGGCTTCCCGCCTGTGGCCCACGCTGAAGTTGGCCCTTTTCGCCATGATTCTGATGCTGGCCTTTTCTATCCCCTTAGGCATGCTCACCGCCGTGAAAAACGGTAAAGCCATCGACTATATCGTACGTTTTCTCACTTTTATCGGTATTTCTCTGCCCAGCTTCTGGATCGGGCTGATTCTTATCTATATCGTCGCTTTAAAATTGCAATTACTGCCGGTTATGTCTACCGATATCGGCTTTAAAAAAATGATTTTACCCGCGGTTACTCTGGCCATTTCCATGACGGCAACCTATACAAGGCAGGTTCGCGCCGCCGTTCTTGAAGAACTGCATCAGGATTACGTTATCGGGGCACGCACCAGGGGATTAAAAGAAAGTGCCATTCTCTGGAAACACGTTTTTCCAAATTCCCTTTTACCCCTTGTAACCCTGTTCGGTCTTTCTTTCGGTTCTCTCCTCGCCGGAACGACCGTTGTGGAGGTGGTCTTTTCCTATCCCGGTCTCGGCAATCTGGCGGTTCAGGCCGTCACCGCCATGGACTATCCTTTGATCCAAGGTTATGTCCTTTGGATCGCCCTCATTTATATGGTTATCAATCTGCTCGTTGATATCTCCTACGAATTTATGGACCCGAGAACGAAAGCGAGGATGAGATCATGACAAAACCGGCTTCTTTCATCAAAAATCATCGATTGTTCAGTGTCTTTGCCTTCCTCGCTCTCTGCGTGATACTGATTGCGATTTTCGCCCCTTATATCGTCCCTTACGACCCTTACACATCGGTCAAAAGCGAAGCGATTTCAGCCCCCGACGCCGATCATTGGCTCGGTACCGACAAACTGGGCAGAGATCTCTTTTCCCGCATTATTTACGGCATCCGTACCACGCTGCGATCTGCTTTTATTTTAGTATCCTGTATCCTTGTGATCGGTTCTTTTCTCGGCATTGCTGCCGGTTATTTCGGTGGGAAAATCGATACACTCATCATGCGCATCGCCGATATGATGATTGCATTTCCCGGTTTGGTTCTCGCCATCGCCATCGCGGGGATTCTCGGTCCCAGTCTCACCAACGCCATCATTGCCATCACGGCGGTAAGCTGGCCGAAATATGCCCGTCTTGCCCGCAGTTTGGTTTTAAAGATTAAAAACAGAGATTTTGTCGCCGCAGGCCGGCTCAGCGGCGGCAGTACCGGCCATATGCTTTACCGCTATATGCTGCCGATGACCGTATCCACACTGATTATTACCGCCGCCACCGATATCGGCAAGATGATGCTGGAGCTGGCAGCTCTCTGTTTCCTCGGCTTCGGCGCTCAGCCACCGACACCGGAATGGGGATTGATGATGAACGAAGGACGACTCTATCTGCAAACAGCACCCTGGCTTTTGATCTTCCCCGGTCTCGCCATGTTTATTACCGTTGTCATCTTCAATATGCTCGGTGATTCTCTTCGTGATATCCTCGACCCGCGAAAACAATAAAAAAACCGACAGAGAGGAAAATATGATGCTGGATATTCGAAATCTGACTGTATGCTACGGCAACAATCCTCCTTCCCTTCGGGATTTTTCTCTGAAACTGAATAAGGGAGAAATCATCTGCCTCGTCGGCGAAAGCGGCAGCGGCAAAACCACCGCTATCCGCGCCATCCTCGGCAATCTCCCCGGAAGCGGCCGCGTCACCGAAGGCGAAATCCGCTTTGACGGAAACTCTCTTTTATCTTTCACAAAAGCACAGTGGCGCAATATCCGCGGCAGTGAGATATCCATGATTTTTCAAGATTCCGGAGCCATGATGGATCCCATTCGCACAGTCGGCAATCAATTTAAAGAATATATTCGCAGCCATGTCGCAGTTGATAAAAAAGCCGCCGATTACCGCATAAAAACGATGCTCTCTTCAGTCGGTTTGGCCGATCCCGAAAGGGTCATGAAAAGCTATCCTTTTGAATTATCCGGCGGCATGAAGCAGCGCGTCGGCATCGCCATGGCTCTGACTTTTCGACCCAAAATACTTTTGGCCGATGAACCCACCAGCGCATTGGACGTCACGACCCAAGCTCAAATCGTCCGCGAAATAATGGCTTTACGAAAAGAATATGACGCCGGAATCATCTTGATCACTCATAATCTGGCTTTGGCCGCCTATATGTCCGATCACATCATGGTTTTAAAGAACGGCCGTGTTGTCGACGAAGGGAACCGCGACCATATCCTTCACAGTCCCAACGACGATTACACCAAAAAACTCTTGGCCGCCGTACCGTCCGTCGGAGGAACGCGCTATGTCTGACAATCATCCTTTGATCATCGAAACAAAAAATCTTACCAAGTTATTCCCCATCTCCGGCCATGCGCAATTAACGGCCTGTGACAATATTAATTTAAACCTTTACCGCGGCATGACTTTGGGCATCGTCGGCGAAAGCGGCTGCGGTAAAAGCACCTTTTTGCGCATGCTTCTGCAAATGGAAACACCGACTTCGGGCCAAATCCTGTTTAACGGAGAAGATATCGGTAAATTCAGCGCCAAGCAGCGCAGAGCACATCACCGCCGTATCCAAATGGTCTTTCAGGATCCCGGCGAAGCCTTCCACCCGCGCATGCGCGTGGGAGAAATCGTTTGTGAGCCGCTCCTCAATTATAAACTGCTTAAACGCGGACAAATTCCGGAAAAAGCGGAAAAACTCCTGGAACTGGTCGAGTTACCGGCGGAATATATCCGGAAATACCCTCATGAACTCAGCGGCGGTCAACGTCAACGCATCGGCATCGCCCGAGCGCTGGCTCTCGAACCGGAAGTCATCATCTGTGACGAAGCGACCAGCGCTCTCGATGTCTCGGTGCAAAAGACCGTTATCGAATTGCTTTGCCGTCTGCAAAAGGATAAAAATATCGCCATCGGCTTCGTCTGTCATGATATTGCCCTTGTCCAATCCTTTTCCCATCGCATCGCCATCATGTATCTCGGCTGTATTATCGAACTTATGGAAAGTATCGGTATGGCTGAAGAAGCAAAACATCCCTATACCCGGGCTCTTCTCGATTCGGTTTTTGATCTGAGCATGGATTTTAACAAGGAAATTCAAATCATCAAAGGGGAAACACCGAGTCCGATGGATCGTCCGCCGGGCTGCCCCTTTGCCAATCGCTGCACCCGATGCGAAGAAATCTGCCTGAAAGAAAAACCCGCTTTACGGGAGATCGCCCCCGCGCACCGGGTTGCCTGCCATCTGCTGTAACCTGTTTTCATTCATTTGATACCAATGTTGTAAAATATTATATTTTGTGTAACAAACACAAGAACGGAGGAAACTATGAAAAAAACACTCTTGAAAACCTGCACCTTGATCTTTGTCGCATTGATGCTTTGCCTCGCCCTCACCGCCTGCGGAGGATCTTCCGAAACCGCTGCCGACGACAACGGGGAAAAGGTTTTGATCATCGGCAGCGGCCAATCCGCCGGCACAATGGATCCCGTTGAAGCCTACGACGGCTGGTACTCCATTCGCTACGGAATCGGCCAGACCCTGACCAAAATGAATGACGACATGAGCATTTCCGGCTGGCTCGTCGAAGATGATTTCAGCGCCAATGAAGACAACACCGTCTGGACCTTCACCATCAAAGACGGCATCACGTTTTCCAACGGTACCGAACTCACCGCCGAACTGGCCAAGGCCTCCCTTGAAAACGTTTATGAAAACGGTGAACGCGGGCCAGAATATTTCACCCCCGCCTCCATCGAAGCCGACGGGCAAACCCTGACCATTACTCTGGATGAGGCCGAGCCGATTCTCCCCAACAAATTGGCGGATCCCCTTTACACCATTATCGATACTACCGCCGATAACAGCAACATCGCCGAAACCGGTCCCATCGGCACCGGTCCCTTTGTCATGGAATCTTTTGATACCGCCACCAAGGAATGCGTCGTTGTGAAAAACGAAAACTACTGGGGCGGCGACGTCGCTTTGGACAAGATCGATTTCATTTTCACGGAAGACCAGTCCACCATCACCATGGCGCTGCAATCCGGAGAATTCGACGCTGTCTACAATATCAGCATGACCGATATCGGCAGCTTTGAAAATGACGACAACTATAATATCGTTTCCAACCCTTCCGGCCGCACCACCATCGGCTTCATGAACTTCAACGGACTCCTCGGAGATAAAGTATTGAGAGAAGCCATCCTGCGCAATATCAATAAGGAAGAATACTGCAAATCGCTCTTAAACGATCAATATATTCCCGGCATCACACTTTTGACTTCCGCAGCCGACTACGGTTACAACGAACTCAAAGATCCCAATGCTTTCGATTCCGAATCCGCCGCAAAAATCCTTGATGATGCAGGCTATAAAGATACCGACGGCGACGGATTCCGTGAATCCCCCGACGGAGAAAAGATCGATCTGCGCTTCGTATATTACACCGGTCGTCCGGAACAGCAGATCGTCGTTGAAGCCACTCAGACCGACATGGAAGAGATCGGCATCAAGGTCACTCCCGAAGTTCACGACACGCAAACGGTCATGGATATGCAACAGAGCGGAGATTACGACCTGCTTTGCATGAGCATCAATATGATGAACTGCGGTGATCCCGAAAACCAGATCAACACCTATTTTTGCGAAGGCGGCTCCTACAACGCCACCGGCTATGACAGCGCCGAATTCAACGATCTGATGAAAAAAGTTCACGTTACCGCCGATCCCGATGAACGCAAAGATCTCGTCAAACAAGCCGAACAGATCCTTCTCGACGATGCTGTGGCCATCTACTTCTGCTACCCGATCATGAATTTCGTCACCAAAAGCAACGTGGAAAATGTCTACAGCACCCCCGCCGACTTTTACTGGGTTGATGAAAACACCGATATCAAATAAGATTACTTACACTTTTCTTAATAATGATCCGGAGCGGAAAATATTCCGCTCCGGATCTCTTTTTTTATATCCTTTTTTATATATGTCGATTCTTGACAAAAACCATTAATTATTGTATTATTTTTTCAGTAAATTATTTAGAAAAAAAGGACTTTGGAGGAAAAACATCATGGAAAAACTTACGGGCAGAGATATGGCCCTGGGCATCCAGCATTTGTTCGCGATGTTCGGTGCTACAATCCTTGTTCCCCTGCTTACAGGTTTAAATCCCTCGACCGCCTTGGTAACTGCCGGACTTGGCACATTGATCTTTCATATGTGTACGAAATTTAAGGTTCCGGTTTTCCAAGGCTCTTCTTTTGCCTATCTGACCGCGATAGCCACCGTCGTCGGCGCCTACGGCATCCAATACGCTCAGGGCGGCATCATGTGCGCCGGTCTGATCTATCTGATTATCGCCGCCTGTGCCTATGTCGCCGGCCCGGATCGGATCAAACGTATTTTCCCGCCGGTCGTCACCGGCCCCGTCATCATCGTTATCGGGCTTTCGCTGGTCAGCACCGCCGTCAACGACAGTCTGAATACCGATGTTACCTCCGCGATGGGCTTCAGTATTCTGGTGGCTCTCTTCACCCTCGCCGTCGTTATCGTCTGCACCATTTTTGCAAAAGGCTTCTTCAAGCTGGTTCCGATTCTCATCGGTCTCGCCGCGGGTTATCTGCTCTGCGTGATCTTCGATCTCGCCGGTCTTTTTTCCATGGACTACAGCGCCATTCAATCGGCTCATTGGATCAACATTCCCTATTATACCAAAGGCTTTTTCACATTGCCCAAATTCAGCATTACCGCTATCATCGCCATTGCTCCCATTGCTATCGTCACCTGCATGGAGCATCTCGGCGATATCACCACCAACGGCGCCGTTGTCGGCAAGGATTTCTTTAAAGATCCCGGCCTTCATCGCACCCTCTTCGGGGACGGCCTCGGCACCATCGTCGCCGGTTTCCTCGGCGGCCCCGCTTCCACCACTTATTCCGAAAACACCGGCGTGCTCGCGACGACGAAAAATTACAATCCCCGCCTTCTGCGCATTGCCGCCGTTTTTGCGATCATCCTTGGGATTTTCGGCAAATTCGGCGCCGTCCTGCAAACGATTCCCACTCCGGTTCGGGGCGGTGTTGAATTCATGCTTTTCGGTATGATCGCCGCTGTCGGTATTCGTACTTTGGCCGAGGCCAAACTCGATTTCACCCACTCCAGAAATCTCATTATCGTTGCTCTGATCCTCAGCGTCGGCGCGGGATTCAGCGTGACCGGCGGCTTAAGCGTAACCATCGGCTCCGCCGCCATCAACATTTCCGGTTTGTTCCTCGCCGTTGTTCTCGGCGTTATTCTCAACCTCATTCTTCCTCAGGAACTGGAAAAGAACGATCAGACAGCCGAAAAATAAATAAACCGCAGCCTCTGCGGAACAGGAGGTTAATTATGCAGTCCAAAGTTCATATCATGGATCACCCGCTCATCACTCATAAGATTACCATGCTCCGAGACGAAAACACCAAAACCAAAGATTTCCGTCAGCTCGTTTATGAGATCGCCCTCCTGATGGGTTATGAAGCCACGAAAGATTTAGCCCTTCGCGATGTCGAGATCACAACACCGATGATGAAAACGACCCAGAAGGCTCTTGACACAAAAGTAGCCATCGTTCCGATTCTCCGTGCCGGTCTCGGCATGATCGACGGTGTGCTTGCTCTGATTCCCTCGGCAAAAAGCGGTCACATCGGTCTCTATCGCGACCATGAAACACTGCAGCCGGTGGAATATTATTGCAAACTGCCGCCGGATATCGCCGAACGTGACGTTATCGTCGTCGATCCGATGCTCGCTACCGGCGGAAGCGCTGCCGCAGCCATGTCTTTCATCAAAAAACGCGGCGGTAAAAACTTCAAATTGATGTGCATCATTGCCGCCCCGGAAGGCATCCGGGCCATGCAGGAAAAACATCCCGATGTGGATATCTACTGCGGCACAGTTGATGAAAAGCTCAATGAAAACGGCTACATTCTGCCCGGTCTCGGCGACGCCGGCGACCGTATTTTCGGAACGCTTTAAGATTATTTCAACAAAAAACCCCATCTTACGATGGGGTTTTTTCTCTTTTCACATTTTTATCAAACTTCAAAATAAACGGTAAAGACAACATAGGGAATCCCGCGGGGACCAAACATCTTCCCGATCATTTCCGCATAAAAAGACTGCCACTCTTCTTTCGTCGTCATAACACCGCGGCGGTTATTGACAAAACTGACCAAAACCAATTCACAGCGATATCCACGCCCGAGATTGCCCGCCAACGGATCGCTGAGCAGAGTAACATAAGTCAATTCCCTGGCCACGGGATAGTACTCATGATACCAGGTCTCGATATCCCCGTCGAGATTCAGCATTTTAAAGACTTTGAGCATAGATTCTTTTTCCGCATCGCTGATTTCGGGATTATCCCCTTTCAGAGCCGCGGGATCATCTGCGGCACGCAGGAAAAGATATTTTCGCGTGATCACATCTTTGGCAACACCGTCCCAAAGGGGGCCGTCGCCTTCGATCTCAAAATGTTCGCCGCGACGGATTCCTTCGATCTCAAAGCTGTGATAGCGGCGAAAACCTTCCTCGTGAAGAGGTGACAGCCACTCCAGCTCGCGAACGAAAGGCTCTTCCTCTTTCACATTATCCGTCAGCACCATTCCGCCGCGGAAATTGGCAAATACTTCCAGCCAATAGTTATCTTTCATTTCGGGCATTGTCTTTGCCTCCGTTGTTTTTATATAATCTATTTTACCATATCTTCTCAGGGAAAAAAACAAAAAATCACGGAAATTTGCTTGTAAATCTGAAAATCATATGCTATATTACAATTAGATAGATATTTGATTTTTCAGTGATTTCGAGCGGCATCCGTTAAATCGCCCGAAAAGAACAGGAACAGAGAAAATGAACAAATCTGAAAAAGATACCATCCAAGTCGAGTGTTCGGAAGAGCTTCCCGAGAAAACGACGGAAGAGAACCCCG
>CACXDX010000074.1 GCA_902766525.1 uncultured Bacillota bacterium
GAGAGACTTGAACCCCCAACCTACTGATTACAAATCAGTTGCGCTGCCAATTGCGCCATGTCGGCATGAAACGCAAGTATTATTATAACCTACACTTGGCTTTTTGTCAATAGGTCCGTCATGTTTTTTTCAGGACATATCGTTTTGCTGCCGGACATATCTGCCGAGTTTGCGCTTGACACGCTGGAGCGCATTGTCGATGGATTTGACGTGGCGGTCCAGATGCTCGGCGATTTCCTGATAAGTTTCCCCTTCCAGATAGCGGGAAAGAACAACGACCTCTAAGGGACTGAGCAGCTCATCCATTTTGCTTTTTATGTCCTCGATCTGTTCCTGATTGATGAAGATTTCTTCGGGATCGGAAATATGAATCCCGGAAAGAATGTCTAAGAGGGTACGCTCGGATTCTTCATCATAAATCGGTTTATTCAGAGAAACATAGGAATTCAGCGGGATATGTTTTTGCCGTGTCGCGGTTTTGATGGCGGTAATGATCTGCCGCTTGATGCAGAGATCGGCGAAAGCACGAAAAGAAGCCTGTTTCTCCCCGCGAAAGTCACGGATGGCTTTGTAGAGTCCGATCATTCCTTCCTGGATAATATCTTCTTTATCCGCGCCGATCAGGAAATAAGATCTCGCTTTGGAACGAACGAAGTTTTTGTATTTAACGATCAGATATTCCTGAGCGATCAGATCACCGTCACGGTAGAGCGTGATGATATCTTCATCTTCCAGCTTTTCGTAAGAGCTGTATATTTCCGTAATCTCTTTGTTCTCTTCAAGGAGAAGATCATCGGAATCGCAGGCTGTTTCGTCGATTTTCAGTTGATCTGTGGCCGGTTCAATCGTCATAATCTCGATCTTCCTCCTTCTCATCTTTTTGTGCGTTTTTGCGAGCCCTCAGTTCTTTCAGACCGTAATAGTCTTCGTCCTCATCCTCTTCTTCCTCCTCATCTTCATCACGGAAGCGGTTGAAAAGGCGACGGAAGAAACCGGGCCGATCATTTTCATCGCGGTTCTTTTTATCCGCGTCGTCTTCGTCCGTATCCTCGTCATCATCATCTTCGTCTTCTTCATCGTCATCATCCATGAGCCAAAGTGAGAATCGGGTAATGAGAGACAGTTTTTCGTCTTCGTCCATATCCTCGTCTTCATTATCTTCTCCGTCTTCTTCATCGGAAGAAGATAAAGATGTTTTTTCGGACGCCGGCGGTTTTTGTTTTTCTGCCGTTGCTTCGGAAGGATCGATCGAAAGCTCATCTTCCGCGATATCTTCATCATCGTCTGCGTTGAAAATAGCATTTTCGTCGGCGGAAGATTCATCGTCATCGATGACGGCGGCGTTATCATCGTTTTCAGCCTCTTTGTTATCGGCTGTTTTTTTCGTCTCTTTGCGGGCGGATCTCTTTTTCGCGAGGAAAGCAAAGAAGGCGGAACGAGATTTATCCTTATCTTCCGGGGTCTTTTCCGTTTCCGAAACTGTTTCTTCGTCTTTATCTTTTTCGGTCTCGGGTTCGTCTTCTCCGGTTTCTTCTTTCGGTTCGGCGGAGCGGAAAATATCGGAAGGCGTTTCTTCGCGGTCGGCGGTGCCGCTGTCCGGGCGGACAAGACCGATGATATCGGCGACGGCTGCGTCGTTTCTGCGGCGCAGGAACAGATCGTAGATGACCGGGATAACGAAGAGCGATACCAGTGTTGCGTAGATCATGCCGCCGAGGATTACGATGGCCATGGGCTGGACAACTTCGGCTCCGATACCAAAGCCGCAGGCAAGGGTCAGAAGAGCGAGAACCGTTGTGGCCGCTGTCATCAGGATCGGGCGCAAACGTGTCCTGCAGCCTTCGATGATCGAGGCCGAAAGACCTTTCCCCGCACGCCGCATCCGTTCGATGCAGTCGATGAGCACAATCCCGTTGTTGACGACGATACCGCTGAGCAAGAGGAAGCCGATGACGGCGACGATACTGAAATCTTTGCCGCTTATGAGCAGAGCAAGGAACCCGCCGCAGAAGGAGAGCGGTACGGTGAACATGATGATCAGGGGCAGACGCAAAGACTGGAACTGGGCTACCATGATCAAATACATCAACAGCAGGGAAAGAGCGAGAATAAAGAGCAGATCGTGGATGGAATCGTCAATGGCGGATTCTTCTCCGGAGAGGGTAATGGTATAGCCGTCGGGGGGTTGATAGCCGTCGACCAGCTGACGAATTTCATCGCTGACGAGACCGACATTATAGCCATCGGCAATATCGGCTTTCGCTGTCATGTAACGAATCCGGTTGTCCCGATAGATGACCGGAGCCCCTTCTTCTTCGGTGATCGTGGCGATGGAACCGACGACAACTTCGGATGTGAGACCGTCTTCACCGGTGACCGTCATTTTTAAATTCTGGATATCGGCCAGCGTCAGATCTTCGTTGCTTCCGTCGATAACGATCACGTCCGTGCCTTCATTGCCGTTTTCCGATATGGCGGTGGCGTTGGCGCTGTTGCTGATAGAGAGGGCGATAAAATCATAAACATCGGAAACGGTAAGGCCGTAATGCATGGCTTCGGCTTTATTGACGGTAACTTTCAAAGTCGGTGTTGCCGTATCCATCGTATTGGTCACGTGATCGGCACCTTCCACACTGAGCAGAAGATCTCCCATATCTCTGGTGATATCCGCCAGCGTTGCCAGATCTTCACCCTGAACATTGATTTGAACGCCTTCTTCAAAAAGGGAGGAAAGATCGTAGCTGCCGATGGAAACATCGATATGGCAATCCATGTTTTCCGTCTTTTTCCGGATCGTATCGGCGATCTCACGGCAGGTATGTTTTTTATTATCTTTCAGCACGACGTAAACGGAGGTGGTGTTGCCTTCACTGACATTTCCGAGCAGGGAGATGGTGCCGCCGTTGTCGGTGGCCGCGCCGACGGATTTCACGTCGTCCATTTGCATCAGCAATTCGATGATTTTATCGGTATTCTCCCAGAGGATATCTTCCCGGGCATTTTCATCCATGGTGACGGTGAGCGTCATTTCCGTGCTGTCGCTTTCCGGTAAGAAGGAAGACCCGCGGGAGACGGCGAAGACTGCGCTGAATCCCAGTAAAACGACGGCGAAGATCACAATGAAAACGCGATGTGTCAATGCCCAGCGCAGAAGCGTTTCATATCTTAAAAGCGCGCTGCGGCCGAATTTACGCGGCCGGATATTCATCTTCCGCAAAACGTTGGCGGACATTGCCGGAACCAGTGTATAAGCAATGAGCAAACTGGCGATGAGAGCAAAAGCAATGGTCAGACCGATATCGGCGGAAATCTGTCTGGCAAGGCCTTTTGTGAAAATGATGGGCAGGAAAACACAGATCGTTGTCAGCGTTGAAGCGATGATGGCCGGTCCGACTTGTTTCACCCCGGTAATGGCCGCGGCGGAACGGGATAACCCTTCCGTCCGACAGCGATAGATGTTTTCCATGACGACGATGGAATTGTCTACGAGCATGCCGACGCCCAGCGCCAGACCTGCAAGGGAAAAGACATTCAGTGTTCCTCCGGTGATGAACATCAGGATGATGGCAAAGAGCAAGCTGACCGGGATCGCCGCCGCGACGACAATGGTGGGACGGTAATCGTGCAGGAAGAGGATCAGCACGATAATGGCCAAAATCGCCCCGATGATCAGATTTTCCCTGACGGCATCGGTGACCCGGTCGATATAAATGCTTTGGTCGGAGAGTAAAGTAATGGATACTTCGGGGTATAATTTGCTGATTTTTTTGCAGGTGGCTTTAATGTTGTCGGCGACTTCCACCGTGGAATAATCCGATTGCTTGAGAAAAGAGATCATGACGCCGTCGTGACCGTTGATGCGGGAATAGACGCTGTCACTGTCGTTGACGAGAGAGATGTTGGCGACTTCGCTCAAAAGCACGTCATCAACGCCGTCGATATTAAAATGGAAGAGAACGAGATTCTGCAGCTCTTCGACGGAACTGATTTTGTCGCCGACTTTGACATTGTATTCTCTGTTGCCGAGAGAAAGAGAACCTGCCGTCGAAGAAAAATTCTGCGACGCCAGCATGGTACTGACCATTTCTGTCGTAATCAGCGTTTGTAAATCGGCGTTGGCTTTAGCTGCCTCTTCATCTTTTGCCAGATCCGAGAGCTGTTTGGTGATGGAGGCTTTACTTTCGGCCAGGTCCACTTCTCTCGTCGACATCTGCTGAGTCAGTGTTTGCCGTTGATTTTCCAGTTCGGCGATTTGGCTCGTCAGAGAGGAAACGGTACTGTTATTGCCGGAGACGCCGGCTTGAGCATTGGCCAATTGGGCTCTGGCCGCGGTCAAAGAAGACTGTATCTCGCTGATCGCGGCAAGATCTTCTTCGCTGAGCTCTTCTTCGGGGATGTTGTCATAAGCCGCAAGGTCCTTTTCCAATGCGGTGATTTGCTCCTCTGTCGCGCTCAGTTGTTGATTCGCGGCGGAAAGAGATGCCTGAGCCTGAGCAAGCTGTGAATTGAGTGAACGAAGCTGGCTGTCGAGGGAGGAAGTTTGTTTCAGCAGATCCGAAGAAAGCTGGGAGGATGCCGTGGAAAGCTCCGCGTCGGTGGCTTCCAGTGCCGCCCTGGCTTTGGCGTAGTCGCCGTCGATGGCATTGAAAATCGATTGGTTGACGATCGCCAGTTTTTCGGCGTCAATGGTGATCTGTACCTGTTCGCTGACGATGCCGCCGAGAGAGGTATCGGCAACACCTTCAATATTATCGAAATAGGTCATTAACGTTTCGTTGAGGAACTTGGAGATTCCCGCGCCGTCACTGCCCTCGATGTCGATGGAAGCGACGATAACGGGAACGGAATCGGGATTGACCTTTTGAATGACGGGGGAAGAAACGGAGCGGTTCCATTCATCACTCAAGGGTTCGAAAACTTCGCGCATTTCGGCGATGACCGAGTCCATATTGGTGGATTGAGAAAATTCCACGGTAACAATGGAACGACCCTCGCGGGAGACGGAAGATACATTGGTAACACGGCCCACGGAATTCAAAGCTTTTTCTATGGGGATGGTTACCGTTTCTTCCACTTCTTCGGGAGAGGCGTCGGGATAATTGGTAATGACGACCGCATAGGGATAGTCAATATCGGGAAGAAGATCCGTGCGTATTCCGATCATGGCGGCGATGCCCAAAACAATGATCACGATGACGGCAACGATAATGCTGTAAGGTTTTTTTACGCTCCATTTAGTCAGCACGACGGATGTCCTTTCTTTAAAAATTGCTCGAAAAAAGCGGATTTTAGGCCTAAAAACCCAATCTTAATCTAAATTATAATTATAAGTTGTTTCCTTTTAAAAGTCAATTAATATACAAGTACTTTTCATGTAATTATTGTTTCCGTAAGCCTTTTTGTGTTATAATGGAAAAAATTGTTTTTCCGGTCGGAAAAGGGGTGTCGGAATGCGGATCCGCAAAGCCGAAAAAAAAGATCTTGATCAGATTATGGCTGTCTATGATGAAGCCAAAGCCTTTATGATCGCCCGGGGCAACGATGCTCAGTGGGTTGGCGGTTATCCCCAACGTACCTTGATCGAGGAGGATATTGAAGCGGGGCAGTTATATGTCTGTGAGGAAGACGCGGCGATATACGGTGTCTTTGCCTTAATCATGGGAGAAGACCCTACTTATGCTTTGATTGAGAACGGAGATTGGAAAAATGACAGGCCCTACGGTACAATCCATCGCATCGGCTCCAACGGAAAAAACAGGGGCATCTTTAAGGCCGCGATCGATTTTTGCAAAACCCGCAGTGATGAACTGCGTATCGATACGCATGAAAAAAATACGATCATGCGCCGTCTTATCGTCGAAAACGGTTTTGAGGAACGGGGCATCATCTATATTGCCGACGGTACGCCGCGGATCGCCTATCAATACAGTGCAGAAGAATAAAAACGGAGGAAAATCCTCCGTTTTTTCGTTTGAAAAATCTTGTTTATTGATATAATGAAACGAATTCGACAAAAATGCTTTTTTTTCTTTGTATTTTGACCTGTTTGTGATATACTTAAAAAAAATGAATTTCAGGGAGAATAAACATGGGTTATCAGGATGAAAGGCATACCTCGCAGCGAAACGATGCACCGCGGAGAAAGAAAAAGGCCGTGCCCCGCCGTTACGGTCAAAAAATGCGCCAGGCCGTAGTGATCTCCGTTGTCGCGGTGGTGATCGTCGCCGCGATCGCTTGTTTTGTTGCTTTCACCAATACGGGATTGACCGCGGTCGAGGATGAAAACACCGTGGTGACTGCCGAAATGCTGCCGGAAAGCAGCGGTTTTTCGTCCTTTACCCTGATGGCTGCCGGAGACAATTTGCTTCATACCAAGCTTTATACCCAGGCGGCGGATCGCGCCGAGGGCGACGGTTATGATTTTACTTATCTCTACCGTGATGTGGCGGATCTGACCAAAGACGCGGATATTTGTTTTATCAATCAGGAAACACCGTTGGCCACCGCTATCAGGGAAGTATCCAGTTATCCCATGTTCAACACCCCTTCGGAAACGGTTTTTGCCCTTCATGATATCGGTTTCAATGTATTCAACATCGTCAGCAATCACTCCCTCGATCAGGGGGCGGACGGACTTAAGGCGACGATCGATGTGATGGAGACCGTTCCGGACAGTCTTTATGTCGGTTCCTATTACAACAGGGAAGAAATGGAACAGGCTCATACGATTCAGGTTAACGGCGTGTCTGTGGCCTTCGTCGGCTTCACGGAAATGACCAACGGTTTGACGCTGGACAGTAATTCCGATCTGGCTTTTGTGTACACTTCCGATGAAGAGGAAATGGAAAAGCTGATCAAAATCGCCAACGAAAACGCCGATGTCGTTGTCGTTTCCGTCCATTGGGGAGATGAAAACGTTACTTCCGCTTTGGATCGCCAAAAAACGCTGGCTCAGAAATTTGCCGACTATGGCGCCGATATTATCATCGGCCATCATCCCCACGTTTTACAGGAGATCGAAACGGTGACCTCCGCTGACGGACGCGCGGTTCCCGTTGCTTATTCTCTCGGTAATTTTACCTCTACCATGAACGCTCAGGCCAATCATGTCGGCGGATTCTTTAAATGCAGCGTCGTTTTTGACAAGGGCAGCGGCGACGTCTATATCGCCGATGAGGAATTCATCCCCGTCATCAATTATTTTACTTCCGGAAAAAACAATATCCACGTTATTCCCTTTGCCGATTATACCGAATCTCTCGCCTCGAGCCATGGTGCCGATATTTCCATCAGCTACGTCAATAATCTGCTGGATTCGACCGTCGGCGCCGATTTGCTGAAGGGAGATTATCCCGGCAGAAACGGTGCTGACAGCGAAGATGATGATGAAGAGGAACAAGAATCGGAATAACGGTTTCCGACAGATTTTTCTTGCCAAGGGCATTCGCTTATGGTATAATGATACCGCTATGAATACGTTTTGCTGCGCTAAACGGGGAGGTAGCGGTGCCCTGTAACCCACAACCCGCTATAGTGGGGTCGAATTCCCGTTCGAGGCAGCATTTTGTAGGGTCAGCCTTTTATAAGTGATGTTGATAGCCGGGTCCCGGGCGGCGGACGGCTGTGAACCCCGTCAGGTCCGGAAGGAAGCAGCGGTAAGCAGTGCGGTTTGGGTGCCCCGGGGAAGCCCGGAAGGAGTTAACTGTAAAAGCAGCGCCTGTAAAATGTTTGTCGGAAACGGGTGCGCAGCTTTTTTAAATCATGATGCCGATATCACCGCGTTAGCCGGAAATACAGGCGGGAAAAGAAACCGTGGTGTATTTCCTTTTTTTCTATCTCCGAATTCAGGTGATCTTATGGAACATGTCGCGCTTTATCGAAAGTGGAGACCGCAAAACTTTAAAACCGTTCTCGGCCAGGATGACAATGTCTGCGTCTTGAAAAATGCTGTTGCCCGGGGCCGTGTTTCCCATGCTTATCTCTTTTGCGGAACGCGGGGTACGGGGAAGACAAGTACGGCCAGGATCCTGGCGAAAGCATTGAACTGCGAGCATCCACTCGACGGAGAACCCTGCAATCAATGTGAATCCTGCAGAGCCATTACCGAAGGAAGTTTTATGGATGTCATTGAAATCGACGCGGCATCCAACCGCGGCATTGACGAAGTCCGGGATCTGCTGGAAAAGGTGCATTTTATCCCCGTAAAGGGAAAATATAAAGTTTATATCATTGACGAGGCTCATATGCTGACCCAGGAAGCATTCAATGCTTTGTTGAAAACGTTTGAAGAACCGCCGGCCCATGTGGTATTCATCCTTGCGACGACAGAGGCGAGGAAGGTACCGCTGACGATCATTTCCCGCTGTCAGCGTTATGATTTCAGATCCATCAGCGAAAAAATATTGCGTGACGCTCTGATGAAAATCGCCGAAGCGGAACAGGTAACGGTGGAAGAAGATGCCCTGTTTTTATTGGCGGAAAAAGCCAGGGGCAGTATGAGGGATGCTCTTTCCCTGATGGATCAGGCGATTGGCGGCGACCGTGTTCTGACCGCCGCCGAGATCGATCGGTTGACGGGATCCGTGTCCTATGACTTTTGGCCGGGCTTTTTCCGTTCTGTTGCCGAAAATGACCTGCCTCGGGTATTTCGCGCCATTGATGAAATTGAAGCCGAGGGAAAAGATCTGCGTCAGTTTTTCCGGGATTTTCGAGATCGCGCCGGTGATCTGCTTTCCGTCGGTAAGATTTCCGGCGGGGAAAACGGCAGCGGAAAGATCCTGAAGGAATGCGCGTCACTGTTTACGTCGGCGCAAATATTAACGATCATCTCCGTTTGCGGAGAGAGTGAGATCGTTTTTCGTTATAATCGCGACGCGAAAGCCGTCTGCCGCTTTTTGACAGCGCGGATCATGAAAGAGCTTTTCCCGAATGCGGAACGTCCCGCGCCTCTTCGCAAAGAAGCGGAAAGCCAAAGAAAAGAACCGGAAACGGCGCAATCCTTTGGGAACGCTGATGCAGCCGGGATAAAAGAAACTCTTTCCGACACGGCCATCAGGGAGGAGATTCCCCTCCCCGATGAAGTTCCGCCTCCCGGGGATGACGACTTTTTCCCGGACATTGAGGAAACGGTGATCCCACCGCTGAATCCCGTCGATCCCGGGAAAAAGGAAATCGATCCGTTGCCGGATTTATTCGGGAAGGAATCGGAGGCGGAGAAAACGGGTGAAGTCGATCCGAAACCCGTGCGAGCGGAAAAAACAGAGCGGGAGCGAAAGGATGAAGCTGCCGCCGAGAAAACGATTGACGGTGAGCAGCAGCTGCTTTGGGCAAAATTGCTGCAAAAAGTAAAAAAACAGGATCGTCAGACCTTTACCTGGTTGAGTGCGGGTGAGCTCCGTGAAATCGGCGACGCCGAGATCGTGGTCGCTTATGACGGTGACGTTTCAGTGCGTTTGGCCAAAGTCAGGGAACCGAGCCATCTCGCTGTTATCGAAACGGCTTTGGCGGAGGTTTTCGGTAAACCGATGCATTTTCGGGCTGTTGCCGCTGAACGGCAAGACACTTCGGAAGGAACACTTTTTTAATGTGAAGGAGGTATAATCACATGGGTGCAAATATGCAAAAAATGATGAAACAAATGCAAAAAATGCAGAGAGACATGGAAAAGATGCAGGCGGAAGCCGCCGAAAAAACGGTGGAAGCAACTTCCGGCGGCGGTGCCGTTACGATAACGGTTTCCGGGAATCAGGAAGTGAAAGCCGTTAAAATCAACCCGGACGCCGTTGATCTCGATGATATTGAAATGCTGGAAGATATGGTGATGGCTGCGGCTAACGAAGCTTTGGAAAAATCCAAGGATATGGTTGCCGGCGAATTGAGCAAACTAACCGGCGGGATGAATATCCCCGGCCTCTTTTAATCGGAGCGAAAGATGAATTGTTTTCCCGAAAGTCTGGAAAAGCTCATCGCCGAACTATCAAAGCTTCCCGGGGTTGGGCCGAAGACCGCGCAGAGACTGGCCTTTCATATTCTTGAACAAAAGAATAACGGAGCGGAGCGACTTGCTTCAGCGCTGGTAACCGCCGCCGAAAAGCTGGATGAATGTCCCGTCTGTTTTCATATTGCGGAGGAGGGGCACTGCGCGCTTTGTGATGATGATTCCAGAGACAACAGCGTGATCTGTGTTGTGGAATCGCCCCGCGATGTTCTCCCCATTGAACGCAGCGGTTCGTTTCACGGCCGCTATCATATTCTGGGCGGGCTGCTTTCTCCCATGGACGGCATCGGTCCGACGGAGCTTCACATTCGTGAACTGTTAAAGCGGCTGGAAAATGAGGAAGTCAAGGAAGTTATTTTGGCCACCGGATCCAATGTGGAAGGTGAAGCGACCGCCGCTTATCTTGCTGATCTGCTTAAGCCGCTGGGACTGGTCGTGACCAGGATCGCTCAGGGTATGCCCGTCGGCGGCGATCTGGAATATATCGATGAGATCACCTTGGCGAAAGCCTTGGCGGGACGGAGGGAATTTTAAATGAGCTTTTTCCCGGAAGAGATCCTTACATTTTTTTTGATTCTCGGCATCATTGCGGCGGTGATCTGGGTTTTCTTCCGCGCGGTACATACGATTTTTAAAATCCTCGGCAACAGTTTTGCCGGTCTCGTTCTCTTTTTCCTTTTGGTTACGGTCGGGCCGTATTTCGGTCTGAATTTGCCGGTCAATCTCATCACCATTCTGATCAGTCTTGTCGGCGGTATTTTCGGCGTGATCGGGATGACGGTTTTTTATCTCTTCTTTTAAAAGGTGGCTCATATGACGGATCCTTATTTTATTGATTTCGCGAAATCGATCGGTTTTACCGAGGCGTCCTATTTTGATCCCAAAAAAATTTCCTTTGAGGACAGCTCCATTCTGCGGGATGGCTGCAAGGCCAATGACTGCGGGTTTTACGGCCGTTACTGGACATGTCCGCCGGGAGTCGGTTCCGAAGAAAAAGTGAAGAATAAAATCATGAGCTATGATCACGGCATGATCCTGCAAATGCTGACGGAAGCGGTCAGCTGTGATCTGCAGCCGGAATTTTTTGCCGATATTGCTCATACCTTTAATGAAATGGCCGTAATGGTAAAAGAAGAATTGGAAAAGACCGATGTCAACGTGTTTATGTTGGGTATGAGCAATTGTACCATCTGTGAGGACTGTTCTTATCCCAAGGCGGCCTGTCGCTTTCCCGAGCGGATGATCCCCTGCATTTCAGGACATTGTATCAATGTTTATCGTCTTTGGGACAGTACCGGCCATCGTCGGGCCGATCTCAGCGAAAGTGATTTTTACGCCGTATTGCTATGGTGAAAACAATAATATAATAATGAAAAAAAGGCATCCCTTCAAAGGATGCCTTTTTCTGTTACGGATCGCGTTTTTAATAAGATGTTCCCAATGCGAAAACAAAAATGACGAGAAAGATGATGTAGACAATGAGTAAAAGAATGCCGGCGGCGGCGCTGATAAGCGCGCCGATCCCCGCGGCCTTTGCGGTTTTCGGTCTTTCCTCTTTCCAAATCAGGAAGAGAATGAGGCCGGCAACGGGAACAAGGAAACCGAGCAGTCCCCAAAGGAAACCACCGCCGTCATTGGCGGGAAGGTTCGTTTTTACGGGGACATTTTGATCGGGAGATTGTTCCTGATCATTCGTGAGTTGTTTTTCTCCGCAAACGGAACAAAAAACCGCGTCGTCTTTGATTTGTTCGCCGCAATGGATGCAGTATTTCATTGCAAATTATCCTTTCTGTCTGCTGTGTCGCCCGGCGTTAACGGAAATAGGTCAAACCGACCTTTTGCCCCAAATGATAGACGTATACGAAGCTCATGATGAGCAGCGCCGCAAAAGCATAGCCGAAGAGCGTCCCGGTCCAGAGACGGCGGACATTATTGCTCTCATAGGCCGTCAGCCGCTGAACAAAACCATCAATCAGCATAGGGATCGTCAAAAGAAGCAAAATCCAAAAGGGAGGATGATAAAATCCATAGCTCAGGATCGCCGCGATCATGCCGACAAGTTCTCCGGTACAGCGGGCACAGATGGGAAAAGGCTTCCCTTTATAGTGGAAAGAGCGGTCGGGGCGACAGTGGCAGCCGAAAACGATCGGCAGCCAGCGATAGAGAAACGCTTTCAAAATTTAAATCAATAACCGGCAGCTCCGGCAAGACCGAGAGCGAAAGAAATGATATAGCAAATGACGGAGACGGCAACACCGACGATGGCGCCGATCCCGGCGGCTTTCGCGGTTTGCGGTTTGTCACCTTTCCAGACCAGGAAGAGGATTAAACCGACGAGGGGAATGCAGCAGCCGAGGAGACCCCAGCCGAAACCGCCCTTATCTTCGGGCTGCTGGACCGGAGCTTGCTGATACTGCTGTTGCTGGAACTGATTCTGTTGGGGAACCTGTTGCTGGGGTTGAGGTTGTTGGATGGGTTCTTCGACCGGAGCGGCTTCGGCTGCGGGGGTTTCCGGAGCTTCGGCTTCAACGGGGGTTTCAGCTACCTGAGGGGCGCCGCAGTTGGTGCAGAACGTGGCGTCATCGGCGATTTCGCCGCCGCATTGAGGACAATACTTCATTGTTTTACTCCTTTTTTGATTTTTTTAAAACTTGCGGAAAATATAATCTTCCACTTTACAATTACCTATTATAATAATAGCATTTTTCTCGAAAAATGTCTACCCAAAAAAGAAAAAATCAAAGAAAAATCCCGTTTTCCGAGGAAGGAGAACGGGATGTGTCACTTTTTGTCCTATGACGGAGAGCTCAGTTGTTCAAGCTTTTGATCGGGGCGGGGATACGTCCGCCTCTCTTTACGAAATCATCGGCCTTGGCCTGATTGACTGCCATGACAGGACCGCTGCCGAGAAGACCGCCGAATTCGACGCAATCGCCTTCTTTTTTGCCCGCGGCGGGGATGATGCGAACGGCGGTGGTCTTGTTGTTGATCATGCCGATGGCCGCTTCGTCGGCGATGACGGCGGCAATGGTTTCCGCCGAGGTATCACCGGGAACGGTGATCATATCGAGACCGACGGAGCAAACCGCGGTCATGGCTTCCAGTTTTTCCAAATGAAGCACATTTTCGTTGACGGCACGGATCATGCCGGCATCCTCACTGACGGGGATAAAGGCTCCGGAGAGTCCGCCGACGTGGGAAGAAGCCATGGAACCGCCTTTCTTGACGGCGTCATTGAGCATGGCCAGAGCCGCTGTTGTCCCAGGGCCGCCGCAGCGTTCAAGACCCATGGCCTCCAATATTTCGGCAACACTGTCGCCTGCGGCCGGTGTCGGCGCGAGAGAAAGGTCGACGATGCCGAAGGGGACATTCAGGCGGCGGGAGGCCTCTCTGGCAACGAGTTCTCCCATTCGCGTGATCTTAAAAGCGGTTTTTTTGATGACCTCCGCGAGCTGACCGAGATTCAGGTCGGGATGTTCGCTGAGTACGTTGCGCACGACGCCGGGTCCGGAAACACCGGTATTGATGACGACCTCCGGTTCACCGATGCCGTGGAAGGCGCCGGCCATGAAGGGATTGTCTTCGGGTACATTGCAGAAGACCACCAATTTGGCGCAGCCGATGCCGTCCCGGTCCCCGGTGCGTTCGGCTGTTTCTTTGATGATTTTTCCCATGGTGTAAACGGCGTCCATATTGATGCCGGCTTTGGTGGAACCGATATTGACGGAAGCGCAGACCCTTTCGGTTTCGGTCAGCGCCGCCGGAATGCTGCGGATGAGTTTTTCATCACTTTTTGTCATGCCCTTATGGACAAGAGCGGAAAATCCGCCGAGGAAATTTACGCCCACTTCTTTGGCCGCATGATCCAAAGCTTTGGCTAAAGGAACGTAATCTTCACAATCTGCCGATGCGCCGACGAGAGAAACGGGCGTCACCGAGATACGTTTATTGACAATGGGAATACCGAAATCACGACTGATATCCTCCCCTGTTTTGACCAGATCCTTTGCTTTGAGGCAGATCTTATCGTAAATATTGCGGGCGGTTTTGTCGATGTCGGAATCGGCACAGTCCATCAGGCTGATTCCCATCGTGATGGTTCGCACATCGAGATTTTCATTGGAGACCATATTGATGGTCTCCATGATTTCAGCGTAGTTAAAGCTGCTGTTCATGGCAATATCTCCCGTATTCAGTCGTTAAATGCGGTGCATGTAACTGAAGATCTCTTCCTTTTGAACCTGGATCTTCATGGCGATTTCTTCGCCGACGTCATCGAGCTTTTCCTGAAAGCGTTTGAAATCAACATTGCATCCCCCGATATCGCAGAGCATGACCATGGTGAAAATATCCTGAAGCAAGGTTTGATTGATATCGAGAATATTGACATTGCATTCGGCGATTACGGCGGTGACCTTGGCAATCACGCCGACTTTATCCTGTCCGATGACGGTAATGATGGCTCTGTTCATGGTGAACTCCTTTTTTGTTCGTTCTTATTCCTCGGGGATGTTCATGTCCTTGACAACGTTGTGACAGCGGTCGCAAAGGCCGTTTTCATCGAGATCTTCTCTGTATTTCCAGCAGCGGCCGCATTTTTCACCTTCGGCCGCGGTGACGGTGACGCGGATGTCATCGTTTTCGCCTTGTTTCAAAGACATTGCGGAAATGATGCAGATATCGGCCAAATCGTCCTCGACGCTGTTGAGCAGCGCATAATCATCTTTGCCGACGGTAAGTTCAACGGCTGCGTCGAGAGAATGACCGATAACTTTGTCACGGCGGGCTTCTTCCGCCGCTTTGGTCACTTCTTCACGCAGGGTGATGATCCGCTCCCATTTGGCGGCAAGTTCATTGTTATGATAGGCCGGATCGACGACGGGCATATCGAGGAGCTGAACGCTGACGGGATCATCTTCCTTTTTCATGTAAGACCAGATTTCTTCTGTGGTAAAGGTCAAAATCGGTGCCATTAACCGTACCAATACCTGCAGGATCTCATTTAAAACGGTCTGAGCCGATTTTCTGTTTACATCGTCTTTGGCGGAAACATAGAGGCGGTCCTTAATGATATCGAGATAGAAAGCGCTCATGTCGACAACACAGAAGTGATGGAGATTGTGGAAAACGGTATGGAATTCATACTGTTCGTAGCCGTTTAATACTTTTCTGTTCAATTCTTCGAGCAGATGCAGGGCGTAGCGGTCGATTTCCGGCATATCTTGGTAAGCGACGCGGTCCCGGGCCGGATCGAAATCATAGAGATTCCCCAGCAGGTAACGAACGGTATTGCGGAGCTTGCGATAGGCTTCGCTGACCTGTTTCAGGATCCCGTCGGAGCAGGCGAGATCGTTGCGGTAGTCGGCGCTGGCGACCCAGAGGCGCAGTACGTCGGCGCCCATTTTTTCGATGACTTTCAGGGGATCGACGGTATTGCCGACGGATTTTGACTGTTTATGTCCTTTTTCATCGACCAGGAAGCCATGGGTAAGTACCGCTTTATAGGGAGCTTTTTGCTCCGTGGCAACGGAGACGCAAAGGGAAGAATTGAACCAGCCGCGATGCTGGTCGCTGCCTTCGAGATAAAGATCGATGTCGCCGTGGATGTCGGGATTGTTTTCGATGACGGCCGCGAAAGAGGAGCCGCTGTCGAACCAGACGTCCATGATGTCCTTTTCTTTGCTGAAGTGATGGCCGCCGCATTTCGGGCATTTGAAGTTTTCGGGAAGAAGATCCTTTGCTTCTCTGGCAAACCAGACCTGGGAACCGTTTTCTTCCCGGAACAGTTTTTGCAGGTGAGCGATGGTTTCTTCGGTAATGATGGCTTCGCCGCAGTCTTCACAGTAAAAGATCGGGATCGGCACACCCCAGGTGCGCTGACGTGAAATGCACCAGTCGCCGCGGTCGCGGATCATATTGTAGATGCGTTCTCTGCCCCAGGAGGGGATCCACTGCACGCCGTCGATGGCTTTGAGAGCTTCTTCTCTAAAGCCGTCAACGGAGGCGAACCACTGTTCCGTGGCACGGAAGAGGATCGGTTTCTTGCAGCGCCAGCAATGGGGATACTGATGCTTGATGAAAATCAGGCTGATGAGGCGTCCCTTGTCATCAAGGGCTTTGACAACGGCTTTATTTCCTTCATCGGTGGTGAGTCCGGCGAATTCTCTTGCTTCGTCGGTGAAGCGGCCGCTGTTGTCGAGAGGAGAAATGATATCGAGGTTGTAATTGAGGCCGACAAGATAGTCGTCGGCGCCGTGACCCGGGGCGGTGTGAACCGCGCCGGTACCGGCTTCGTCGGTAACATGATCTCCGAGGATGATGAGGCTTTCCCTGTCTTCCCAGAGGGGATGGAAGCAGCTGGCGTATTCCAGTTCGGCGCCGCTGTATTCTTCAAGGATTTCGTATTCTTCGATTTTTGTGTCTTTGATGAAGAGATCCAGGAGCGGTTTGCCGACGATCCATTTTTCATCGCCGACCTTCAAAAGACAGTAAGTAAAGGCGGCATTGAGACAGATGGCCACGTTGGCCGGAATGGTCCATGGTGTTGTCGTCCAGATGATGAAATATGCGTCTTGGGGAAGGATGCCTTTGCCGTCTTTTACGGGGAATTTAACGTAAATGGAAGGGCTTTTGTGATCGGCGTATTCCACTTCCGCTTCGGCCAGAGCCGTTTCGCATTCGGAGCACCAATAGACGGGTTTTTTCCCTTTATAGATATATCCTTTGCGTGCCATTTCGCCGAAAATGCCGATCTGAATCGCTTCATATTCCGGCTTCAGTGTGATATAGGGATGTTCCCAATCGCCGCGTACCCCGAGACGTTTGAATTCTTCACGCTGGATATCGACGAACTGAAGGGCAAATTCCTTGCATTTATCACGGAAAGCGAGGACATCTTCTTGTTTGCGGTTGAGCCCCAAAGCTTTGATGGCGCGCTGTTCGATGGGAAGGCCGTGCGTATCCCAACCGGGGATGTAAGGGCACTGATAGCCGGCCATCGTGCGGTATTTGATGATCATATCTTTTAAAACTTTGTTTAAAGCGTGGCCCAGATGAATATCACCGTTGGCATAGGGAGGGCCGTCGTGAAGAATGAAGGTGGGTTTCCCTTCTCTCGTTTCAAGGCTCTTTTTGTAGATCTCGTCTTTTTGCCACTGTTCGATGAAATTCGGTTCTTTCTTGGGCAGATTCCCGCGCATGGGAAATTCGGTTTGGGGTAAGTTCAGGGTTTTGCCGTAATCCATGATAAAAAACTCCTTCAGGAATGAATGTATATATACCTATAATTAAATAACAGCTACCCTTCATTTTATAACAAAGCCCCTCCATTGTCAAGGAATATCCTTGATGACGGAGGGGCTTCTGTCGCTTTGATTACGGTGAAAGATTCCGCTTTGGGATCAAGCGTTCCTCGGCACCGTGCCGATCAGGTAACAGAGCGCAAAGGCCAGCATGTCCACGCCGACAATGGTGGATCCGACCGGAGTGCCGGCGATGATGGAGACGACGATTCCCACAAAAGCGGAAATCACGGAAAGAACGGCGGAACAGAACGTTACGGCTTTGAAGCTTTTGAAGAGCCGCATCGCGCTGAGGGCGGGAAAGATCACCAGGGCGGAAATGAGCAGGGAACCGACAAGATTCATGGCCAGAACGATGATCACGGCGATGATCACGGCAATCAGCAGGTTGTACGCGTTGGCTTTCACTCCCGTGGCGGTGGCGAAGTCTTCATCGAAAGTTACGGCGAAAATTTTATGATAAAAGAGAACGAAGATGATAACAACGATAACGGAAAGCGCCGCGCAGAGGGCGACGGTCAGCGGCGTCAGCGTTAAGATCGAGGTGGAACCGAATAGCGTGGAACAGACGTCGCCGGAAAGATTTGATGATTTGGAGAAAATGTTCATCAGCAGGTAACCGACGGCCAGCGAGCCGACGGAGACCATGGCGATGGCGGCGTCCCCTTTGATCTTTGTGTCCTGTCCCGTTCGCAGCAGGAGAATGGCGCAGATCACGGTAATGGCGAGGACGAGAGGCATCTGATTGGTGAGGTTCATGACCGTGGCGATGGCCAGAGCGCCGAAAGCCACATGGGAGAGACCGTCGCCGATAAAGGAAAAGCGTTTTAATACCAGTGTGACGCCGAGCAGGGAGGAACAGAGCGCGATCAGAATGCCGACGATCAGCGCGTAACAGACGAAGGGATATTGAAAATACAAAATCAGCTTCTCAATCATCGGTTTGCGCCTCCTTCCCTTAAGGTCAGGGCGGCGCCGCTGTGAAGATATTCCTCTTTGCTGCCGAAGAAGACGCTGTCGGCGATATGGAGGATGTGACTGCCGTAGGTCAGAGCGGCATCGATATCGTGGGAGATCATCATGATGGTGATTCCCTCCCTGTTCAGGGCGGCGATCAGTTCGTACATTTCCTCGGTGGCTTTGGGATCGAGACCGGAAACGGGTTCATCGAGAAGCAACATTTTTTGGGCGGCGCAGAGAGCCCGAGCCAGCAGTACCCGTTGCTGCTGTCCGCCGGACAATTCCCGGTAACAGCGTTTGCTCAGGGAAGTCAGTCCCATTTTGGCGAGGTTTTCCCCGGCCTTTTTTTTGTCTTCCCGGCGGTAAAACGGTCTCATCCCCATTTTGCCCAGGCAGCCCGAAAGGACGACTTCCCGGACGGAAGCCGGAAAATCCCGCTGGATCTGCGTCTGCTGGGGCAGGTAACCGATCTCCGTCTGCTTGAGTCCGCCGCCGGTGATGATCTTTCCGGAAAGAGGAGATCTCAATCCGAGAATGGTTTTCATCAACGTTGTTTTCCCGGATCCGTTTTCTCCGACGACACAGAGATAGTCTCCGCTTTCAATGTGAAAATTCAGATGATCGACGATAATCCTGCCGTCGTAGCCGAGGGCAAGGTCTTCGGCAATTAACAGTGACATGAAATATTCCTTCTTTATCAAAATTTCAGCGAAGAGCCTTTTTGAGCACGTTCAGATTATCCCGCATCATCGAGAGATAATCGGCGCCGTTTTCAACATCCTCCGCGGTCACTGCTTGAATGGAGTTGAACGTCAGGATCTGCTGATCTTTATTCTTTGTCGTTTTCCTGATGGTTTCGGCAATACCGCCGTCGGAGGTCTCGATTTGTGCGATGGATTTCAATCCCAGTTCGTCAACTTTGTCGGCGAGAAAGATGATGGTTTCAAAATCGGCTTCCGTTTCGGCGGAACAGCCGGGGAAGGCTGCGTAATAGTCGAGATGGTAATCCTTAAATAAATAGAGAAAAGGGAAACGGTCTCCGAAGAGGACCGTATGTTGATCGGCTTCGGCTACGGCAGCTGCGTAATCTTCATCCAGCGCCTTTATTTCCTCGACGGCGCGGTCGCGGTTTTCCCGGTAGAGAGAGGCTTTTTCCGGGTTGATCTCCGTCAGTGATTCACAGATTGCCTCATAGAATACGGCGGCGTTTTTTAAAGAAAGCCAAACGTGTTCGTCAACCGCTTCCTCCTCTTCACCGCCGTCCGTCTCCATGCCCTCAACGGATTCTTCGAGGCGGGCGCCGCCTCCGAGAATATCGATAAGATTTAAAACCACTCTGTGATCCCGATCATTTTGATCAATGATGTCGTCGATCCATTGATCGGATTCACCGCCGACATAAACAAAGAGATCGCAATCGTCGATCAGAATGATATCATCGACGCTCGGCTGGAAACTGTGGGGATCGACTCCGTTTTGCAGGAGAAAGGAAACATTGACGGCGTCGTCTCCGGCGGTGATATGTTCGATCCAGTCGTAAATCGGGAAAACCGTTGTGACAACGGTGAGGGTATCGTCGTCTTTTGCCGGTTCTTCCTTGTCCGCGCAGCC
>CACXDX010000075.1 GCA_902766525.1 uncultured Bacillota bacterium
CACTGATTATTATATCAGATAATCCTCTTTTTTTCCATATAAAATATGGTTTTTCTTCGAGAATTATTCTCTTGTGGACAAGATTCGGGAGGCTTCGTCACGACGATAGCTTCCCGGTGTTTTCCCGGAATGTTTTTTGAAAACCTGAGAGAAATAACGGGCGTCTCTGAAACCGACCCGCATGGCGATTTCGGCCACGGAATAAGACGTCGTCGTCAACAGATTGCGCGCTTCCTCCATCCGCACATGCGTCAGATATTCGGTAAAGCTCCAGCCCTTCACCTGCTTGAAAAGGCGGCTGAAGTAGCAGGTGCTGAGGTACACCTGCTTGGCCACGTCCTCCAGACCGATCTCTTTCTGATAATTGTCTTCCATATAGCGAACGGCCTTGTCGATCAGATTGACATTGCGGAATTCGCGGGATGTACGGATCTTCGTTACCAGTTCATTAAGCCAATTCAGTACAGCTTCCTTCATGATCTCGGGATCCACTTCTCTGCTGAGTTTCTTATCGAGATCGATCCTGGTTTCTTCCAAAGTTTCAAAAGCGATATTGCTTTCCACCGCCGCGCGAACCACAGCGGTGCAAATTTCGGAAATCTTCAGACGAACCCGGGGAATTTGCGTATCCTCACTGATGTATTCCGCCCAAAGAGAAAGGAAGGAACGGACCGTACGATCCCAATCGCCCATGCAAACCGACATGACCAGATTTTTTTCATAACCCTGACGCAGCACGTTGGCATATTCGCTTGTCGCCTCGACGTCATCGGCATGGATCGGCTGGTCTCCGCCGTAAAGAATGCGATATTCCCCGGCGAGAGACGCCTCCCGATAAGAACGGGAAATCCCGGAGGGCCCGTGCCCGCTGCGGCCGATACCCACCGTTACCGTAGAGGAAGTATTTTCCTTGACGTATTGACAAATATGATTCGCCAGAGACGTTGCCATTTCTTTCAGCGCAACATCATCGAAGGATTCCTCCGCGGCCAAAAGCACGGTATATTGACCGTTCCCCAGCGAGACAAAGAAATGTTCGGGCCATTCCACCAATGAATTTTCAATGGCGTCGGAAACTTGGCGCTGCATGATCTGTTTTTCCAATTCCGAGCGGAAATTATTCTGTGTCGTAAGATTATCCAGCCAGATATTCAGAGCCATGCAAAGCGGATTTTTAATACCGAAGAAACGGGTGCGATTGCGCATTTCCGCATCATCGGTAAGATTCCCGTTGATCAAATCCATGACAAAACCGATGCGAATAAAGGGAAGGGCATCGTTGAGCGTAGCTTTCGTACGATCGAGTTCACTGCGCTTTTCCTGTTCTTCTTCGATTTCGGCGGAAAGGCGCTGCGCCAGATCGAGGATATCACCGCTCTCCACGGGTTTGAGCATATATTCGGCAAGACCCAGACCCACGGACTGCTGAGCATAGTTGAAATCACTGTATGCCGAAACAATCACGATGCGGGCGTCGGGGAGAGAAACCCGAAGCTGACGGGCAACTTCTATTCCGTCAAGCCCCGGCATACGAATATCTAAAAAGATGATGTCCGGACGAGTTTCCAAACCATAACTGATAGCGTCTTCTCCATTATCCGCCTCTGCGACGATTTTGTATTTCCGGGGAAATTCCTCTAAAACAGTACGCAGATACTGGCGCTGTAACGGTTCATCGTCGGCGATCATGATTTTAATCATATCATCTACCTCCTACGTCATTAACGACTTATTGTCAATTCGTCGTTACTTTTCCCGGCGTTTTTGTTATCGCGGAAACGCCGCCGCGTTATTTTCAATTGGTTTTCAGGGGGAAGGAAATCTGCAGCGTTGTTCCTTTATTCAAAGTACTGTTGATATCCCATGCACAGTCGCTGCCGAAGAAAAACTGCAGCCGACTCAGAACATTATTGATGCCGATACCGCTGACCTGACCGCCTTTGGTGGAATGGATATCTTCCAATTTAAAAATACTGCGCTGCTGTTCCTCGCTCATACCGACGCCGTTGTCAGATACTTCCAGAAAGACGTTTCCGTTTTCCAGCCAACCCTGAATCGAAATGATCCCGCCCCTTTTCGTCGGTTCCAAACCGTGCTGGCAGGCATTTTCCACCAAGGGCTGCAAAATCATACAGGGCATCTTCGCCATGGTGATCGACGGCTCGATATCGATACGGTGGGTGATCCTTCCCTGAAAGCGGGTTTCCTGGATCATCAGATAATCGGTAACGGTTTTGACCTCTTCTTCCAGGGTGACCGTCGCCTTCACCTGGTACAGGCTGTAACGCATCAGCCGAGCCAACGCGGAAACAAGCTTTTCGGTATGGGGATCGCCTTCGATCACGGCAACTCTGGCAATGGTATTCAAAGAATTGAACAGGAAATGAGGATTGACCTGGTTCTGCAAAGCCGACAGCTCCGCTTCTTTAAGCTCTTCCTCAAGCTTTCGCTGTTTTTTCATAAAGTCACGATATATCGTTTTTTGCCCTTCCATTTGACGGCGGGCGATCATATTATCGACAAGCCCGGCGATCTTACGTCCGATCACACCGACCAGGCGGCAGAGAGCACTCAGCTCATCTTCATTTAAAATGCGAATGCCGTCCGGAATGTTTTCTTTTTTTGCGCCATCGCCTTTTAGCAGAAAATGGCCGCAGAGAATCGTTCCCAAAGAACCGTTTTCCCCGTTCACCGGAAAGCTTAATTCCATAAGACCGCAGCGGCAGCGATAAGCAACGGCAGCATTGAGATCCGCGCCGAAGATCGGAGCCGGCGTCGGTTCATGCATTTGTAAATCGCCGAAGGAGGCCGCAAAATCGGCACAGTGATGAGAACAGGAGCAAAATCCCTCCCCGCCGACGTAAGGTGAACCGAATTCATCAACGACAACAAGGTCCACGCCGGTCAATTCAGAAAAGGAGGTCTGCAACGTTTCCAACTCGTCGATACCGTAAGTACGCCCGAGAACATGACCGCTGTCAATCTCCCGTTCTCTCTCGACGATCTCTTCAATCAATTTGCCGCCGCTGATCGCATCGGGAGCATAACCGTCGGCCCCTATTGCCGAAGCCAATTCCCGGCTGATCGCGGCGCCGCCGACAACGACACTGAAACGATAGCCGCTTTGACGCATCTCATCGAGGACATCAATGGTATCTCCCGCGACGCGGGCTGTCGTCGTCAACAAAGCGGAAAGACAGACCACGTCCGGCTGATGGCGGGTAACGGCTTCCACAAAGGCGGAAGGAGAAACATCGACACCGAGATCGATGACTTCAAAACCGTGCGCTTCCAAAACAAGACTGAGCAGATTTTTGCCGATATCATGAAGATCCCCGGCAACGGTCCCGATAATGATTTTGCCTTTATGCATCATATCGATGTCTTTTTTCATGAGATGAGGACGGATCACATCGATCCCGGACTGAACGGCCCGGGCGGAGATCAAAAGCTCAGTCACATAGATCTCATTGCGTTCGAAGCGATCACCGATGATCCGCATGGCCCGGAGCAAGCCGTCGTTTAAAATGGCGGTCACATCGAAATCATCATCGAGGGCAGCCTGAACCTGTCCGCGGACAATCTCAAGGTCACCGCTGACAACAGCTTTGGTTATTTGATCAAAAACGGGATCCATAAAAAGTAGTTCTCCGACAATACATTTTTTAAAAAGCAGGAGATATATTACGCCGATATATAATTTATTATATCACGAAGATTCTATAAAAAAAAGCAATTTTTTCCGTTTTACAAGAAACTCCGACAATGTTTCGAAAAATCACTTATTTGCGGACAGATCCCGATTTTCTCTTCGGTCATCGCCTCTCGTTTCATTTTGTTCCAACTCTTTCGCGATTTCCACGATCTTGCGCAAGCGATGACTCATACCGCTTTTGCTTACCGGCGGATCGGCCCGTTTTGCCAGATCGCCGAGGGAGGCGGATTTATCCTCTTTGCGCAGCAACGCCGCTTCTTTTAACGCCGGCGAAAGTGATTCCAGACCGACTGTCATTTCAATGATCTGAACGGCGCGGTTTTGTTCGGCTCCGGCGTCGGCGACCTTGTTCAGATTGGCCAAATCAAAATTATGTCTGCGGTTGAGCTGATTGTTCAGATCTCGGCGAACCCGCTCGCTCTCAAAGGCGAGATAGGCCTGATGAGCATCGATATAAAGAAGAAACTCGCCGATCTGATCTCCGTTTTTCAAATAAACGACATATTGATTCTTGCGCCGGCAAATTTTTCCGTGGATGCCAAAATCAGCCATAAGCTCCTTGAGACCTTCGGCATATTCCCCGGAGGCCGTAACGATCTCCAGATGGTAGGAACTCGCGATACTGTTGATGGAACCGCTGCCGAGAAAAGCTCCGCGGAGATACGCTCTTTTACAGCAATCTTTTGCCAAAGCGGCCGACGGAAAACGACCCGGGGAAAAATCACGCCAGGAACCGTCATCGCCGACGAGACCGAGACTTTTTAAAACACCTCTGCTGTCATTTTGATAGGGGATCCGTAATTCAAAACGGTTATTCTTTTTAAAACGATGATTTTTGTAAACCAGAAAACGGCCGGGATCGGGGAAAAGCTCTTTGGCAAGCTTGTAGATTTTTTTTGCCGCCGCGGCGTTTTCCGTGGAAATTTTCAGATAGGGGCCTTCTCCTCCGGCGATGCCGATGGTGCCGTCACTTTTGGTCAACGCCAGAAATTCCGCCATCTGACAGCAGGGATTACCGCTGATCTTCTGAGCGATCTGTTTTTTCGTTTCAAAAGAGAAGGTCATCGAAAAAATCCTTTCTGATAAAAATCAATATTTCCCTTTGGCAATAAAATCGGCCAACACCTTCGCATCATGCTTGACATAACCGTCTTCCACGGCAAGGGGCAGACCGACAACGCGTAAATGGTACTTCTTGACCGCAGCCAGATCGACATCGACTTGGGAAAGACCACCTTTTCTATAGGTCGCCACCGTCATTCTCGTTACTTTCGTCGTGTTGACGATCACGCCGGTCAGGAATGGCTTCGGAGAAAGACCGACGATAGCCTCAATATGATCGGAAAGAGAGTAACCTTCCGTTTCCCCGCGCTGAGTCATGATATTGGCAATATACCATATCTCCGCGTTGGTCTTATTGAGCGCCTCGATGATCCCGGGCACGAGAAGGTTCGGTAAAATGCTCGTGTATAAGCTGCCCGGGCCGATCAAAATCACATCGGCGTCCTCGATGGCCTCAATGGCCTCTAAATTAACGAGAGGATCCGGCGGATCCAAAAAAACTCTCTGTATGGGCCGATCATCGCTGACGATCGTCGTTTCGCCGAGAAGAACGCTGCCGTCATTCATTTCGGCGGCGAGCGTTACGTCGTCCAGCGTGACCGGAATTACGTTGCCGCGAATGTTAAGAATTCGCCCGACGTCGCGAACGGCATTGGCCGCGTCACCGTCGATATTCGTGAGACCGGCGATCATTAAATTACCCAGAGAATGGCCTTTCAATTCTTCCGGCTGATCGAAGCGGTAATTAAAAAGCCGTTCCATGATCCCTTCACGGGGAGAAAGCGCGACGAGGCAGTTGCGAATATCCCCGGGCGGCACTCCGTTGGCGCTTTCAAGCAACCGCCCCGAGCTGCCGCCGTCATCGGTAACGGTCACGATGGCACTGATATGACTGCTGATCTCCTTCAACCCTCTCAGAATCGTTGAAAGCCCGGTACCGCCGCCGATGGCTGCAATATAGGGACCGTTTTCCAGATCCCGCAGTTTGGCGGCGTTGGCACGGGCGGCGGCGCGGCGGCGATGGATCAAACGTTCCCGGCGATAGCTTTTTCTGCTCAACAGCAGACGATAAAAGCCCGCGCCGGCCAGAGAAACGACACACAGAAAAACGATAAAATCCACGACACTGCTTTGGTAGCGCGCATGGAGAAAATCGACAAAAAACAACACGACGGCAAGGAAAAGCAGAAACAACCCGGTGAAGAGATGCCTTTGCCAGCGTTCAAAATCATGATGAAAGCCCCTTCCCATATCAGTGAGAACCTCCTCGCCAGATATCGCTGTGAGTCACCGAATAAATATATCCGGCTTCCTCCAAAAACTCGCCGATCTTCTCCGCAAAAAACACGCTGCGATGCCGTCCGCCGGTACAGCCGACGGCAATCACAAGATTATCCCGGCTGCGCCGATCAAAGCGGTCGAGAATATACAGGAGAAAATCCTTTAATCTCTTTAAAAAAACAGCGGATTCCGGCGATTCCATAATATATTCGCCGACGGCTGCGTCACGTCCGGTCATGGGTTTCAAAAACTCATCATAGAACGGATTGGGGAGAAAGCGCACATCAAAAACGTAATCGGCATCCTGCGGCACACCGTATTTATAACCGAAGGAAACAACGCTGACGATGAGCCTGCGCTTATCGGCATCGCCGAAAATATCACGAATATGATCCCGCAGCATGGTACCGCTCATATAGGTCGTATCGATTTTACGATCGGCGATTTTCCGAACGGGAGCCATAATACGTTCTTCCTCTTCAATGGCGGAGAGAATACGAATTTCACTGCCCAGGGGATGACGGCGGCGGGTCTCATGGAAGCGCTTCAATAATATTTCTTTCTTGGCCTCCAGATAGACGATTTCTATGTGCACCTTATCCTCGGGGATACGGGAAAGATTATGGAAAAAAGAGGGGAAATGACCGTTTTCCCGAATATCAACGACAATGGCGGCCTTACTGACGCCCCGCTCTTCGGAAATGAGCAGCCGAATCAGATCGATCAACAATTCCACGGGAAGATGATCCACGGCATAGTAGCCGAAATCCTCCAAGATACGCAGCAGCTGTGTCTTGCCGGCGCCGCTCATACCGGTAATGATCTTTAATTCAAGCATGCGATTTTCCCCTTCCTTTACTTCGTTACGGTTTTCGTATCGATACCCAACAACATGAAGGAAAAACAAAGAATAAAATTTTTTCGAAAACCGTTTTTCTTTTGTTGTATTTCCAACATATTTTCTCTTTTTATTATACTATACTGAACACAGAAAGACAAGAATCGTTCCCTTGCCGTCCTCTCGGCAAAGGGAAAGCACCATCACCATTTTCTGTATCGGCAGAAAATCATGTGTTCAAAACAAAGGAGGAACGCCCATGAATGAAATGTTCTGTTTCCAATGTGAGCAAACCGCCGGCGGCAAAGGATGTACAGGTAAAGCCGGCGTTTGCGGCAAAACAGCCGAAACCGCAAAGGCACAGGACGCGGTCAACGGCGCCTTGGTATCCCTTGCCAAAGCTGCCCGGGATACGGGAAGAGAAGAGGACGTGTATCCCTTGGTCATCAAAGCTCTCTTCACGTCCGTTACCAACGTGAATTTTGATGAAGATGACCTCAATAAACTGCTTTCAAGCATCCGCTCCGAAAAAATTGCGCTGACTGCCGGCAAATGCTGCGTCTCCGGAAATCCCTACGCCGATTACGATTTCAATCTGATCTGGCACGGCGAAGAAGATCTGCGTGCCCTCAAATCCATTCTGTTTTTCGGCCTCAAGGGCATGGCCGCCTACGCCTATCACGCGCACTGCCTAGGCTATGACAGTGAAGCGCTGGCCGTTTATTTTTGCAAAGTCCTGGCCTCACTTCCCGAGGAACATACCGTACAAGAGTGGATCAATGCCCTCACGGAACTGGGAAAATATAATCTCGACTGCATGCTTTTGCTGGACAAAGCCAATCGCGGCAGCTACGGCATCCCCAAACCGCAGGAAGTATCCCTGACGATCGAGGACGGCCCTTTTATCGTCGTCACCGGTCATGATCTTTACGATCTGGAACAACTGCTGATCCAAACCGAAGAAAAAAATATCAATGTTTATACTCACGGTGAAATGCTGCCGGCCCACGGCTACCCGCTTTTGAAAAAATACAGCCACCTTAAAGGCAATTTCGGTACGGCCTGGCAAAACCAACGCCGGGAATTTGACAACATCCCCGCGCCGATCCTCTATACGACCAATTGTCTGACACCGCAGAAACCTTCTTACAGTGATCGTATCTTTACCACCGGCCCCGTCTTTTGGCCCGGTGTGCCCCACATCGGCGAAGATAAAGATTTCACGCCGGTCATAGAAAAAGCGCTGGAGCTCGGCGGCTACAAAGAAACACAGTGCCGCGTCGGCATCAACGGCGGCACTTATGTGACCACCGGCTTCGGTCATGAAGAGATTCTTTCCCGCGCCGGCGACATCGTTTCCGCCGTAAAAAGCGGCGAATTGAATCACATCTTTCTCGTCGGCGGCTGTGACGGCATTCGCAAAAGCCGCAGTTACTTTACGGATTTTGTCAAGGCGACACCTTCCGATTCTCTTATTTTGACACTGGCCTGCGGAAAATATCGTTTCAACGATCTCGATCTCGGTACGGTGGCGGGAATTCCCCGCCTCATGGATATGGGGCAATGCAACGACGCCTGCGGCGCCGTTGTCGTCGCCGTCGCTCTGACCAAAGCCTTCGCTTGCGACATCAATGATCTGCCTTTGAGCTTCATCCTTTCCTGGTATGAACAAAAGGCGGTCGCCATCTTGTTGACTCTGCTTTATCTCGGCATCAAAAATATTTATCTCGGTCCCACACTGCCCGCCTGTCTCTCGGAGAATGTTCTCAAATACCTTGCGGAAACCTTCGCCATCCATCCGATCTCCACGGCGGAAGAAGATCTTAAAACCATTTTAAATAAATAAAAAGTCTCTGTTTCCGATGCCGGAGAAGACGGATGAAAATACCGTTTTCTCCGGCGTCTTTTTTTTGCGTCATCCCGATAATTCACGCTGTTAGCGGTGTTGACAATCGGAAGAGTCCGTGTTATAATATTCCAAAAATGAGAATG
>CACXDX010000076.1 GCA_902766525.1 uncultured Bacillota bacterium
ATTAAAAATAATTACTTTTAATTATTTATCATTTGCCCGAAAAACGATCGACCGTTCCCGGCCGAAAGAGTCCTTTCCGGTTTTATCCCTTCCCTCGCAGCGTCTCTTTCCGCTTATCCCCCGATCTGCCGTTTTTCCGAGCGGCAAAAAAGAGCGGAGATTACTCCGCTCCCCAAAAGCACCGAAGGAAAAGTTTTATTTCAATCCGTATTTTTTTACCCGATAGACCAGCGCCTGACGGGGCATACCCAAAGCTCTGGCAGCAGCGGCCATGTTGCCCTTGGCGTCCCGCAGGGCGGCGGCGATCTCCTCGCGTTCCTTATCGCGGATGGATTCCATCACGGTCTTCCCCGTTTCACCGGCAGTGACGGGAACAAGCGGGGGAACGTCGTCGACAGCGCTTTCCGCGGTGACAAATTCTTCCTCAAAGAGATAAGTCGGCAAGGCGCTGAAACTGATCCCCTGACCGTTTTCGGTAAAATTCATCGCCGACTCGATGGCGTGCTTCAGCTGCCGCACATTACCGGGCCAGGGAAAACTTTGGAAAAATTCCATCACATCATCACCGACGCCGATGACGTTTTTTTGAAAGCGCCGATTGTAACGGGAGATGAAGTGATCCACCAGCAGAGGGATATCTTCCCGCCGTTCCATCAGGGAGGGAATACGGATATAGACGACGGAGAGACGATAAAAGAGATCGCGGCGCAGCGTTCCCCGTTCCACGGCGGCCTGGGGCAGCTCATTGCTGCTGCTGATCACACGGACGTCGATGGCCTCGCCTTTGCCGGAACCGAGTTTATAGACGGTTTTTTCTTCCAAAACCCGAAGCAGCTTGGCCTGGGAGGAAAGAGGCATGGCATTCATTTCATCCAGGAAGAGCGTTCCGCCCTTGGCCTGAAGAAAGAGACCTTCTCTCTCCACGGCGCCGGTATAAACGCCCTTGGTGGTGCCGAAAAGGATTCCCTCCAAAAGATTTTCGGGAATGGCGGCACAGTTCACGGCCAGAAAGGGGCCGTTCTTGCGGTCGCTGTTCATGTGGATGGTGCGGGCAAAAACCTCTTTGCCCGTACCGGTAGCGCCGACGAGCATCACCGCCGAACTGCTCTTCGCAGCCTTCATCGCCGTCCGCCGGCATTCCTCGAAAACGGCGCTGTTGCCGATGAGGGATATATCCGGGGAGGATTTCACCGTCGGCCGTTTTTTCACGGGAGCGTCACCCACCGCGGATGCCCCGCCTTCTCTTTTGATGATGAGGTAAGCGCCGACCAGGCGATCGTCATCATAGAGAGGGTAGGCCGTGCAGGCGCAGCTGATTTCTTTCTCCCCCAAACGATAGCTGAAATTTTCTTCCCTTATGACCTTCCGCTCCCTGATCGCCCTCATGATCGGGCTGTCCTGGGGATCAAAGTCAAAGAGATCCATCCGGAAACTGCCGTAGAGCTGATCCCGCTGCAGCGCGTCGCCCTCGGCCATGACTTTATTCAAATAAACGATACGTCCCCGCAGGTCGCAGACGCAAACACCGTCGCTGATGGCGTCAAAGATCTCGGCGCTGACGTTATCGATGGCAAAAAGACCGTTGGTGAATGGCATGGGCTCACCTCTTTTCCGTAAAACCGATCCCGGCTTTCAGCGTAACGAAAGGTTTTTAAAAAAGCGCCGCTCCGCGGAGATCCCTCTCCGGCAATATGCGGCGCTTTCGTTAAGTTCGGATCATTCCGTCGCTTCCGACGATCCCTCAGCCGCTTCCTCATCGGCGGCGGCATCCGCGGAATCGCTTTCTTCGGCGGCTTCTTCGGCGTCACCGTTATCGGCGGCGGCTTCGTCCTCTTCCTTACCGGCATTTTCTCCGAAATTGATCACGATTTCCGATTCTTCCTCGAATTTCTGCATATATTCGCTGACCAGCGTCTGTTCCTGATCTTCAAGGAGATCCGATTTGATCTTTTCCGTGAGCTGATCGAAATCATGATCCGCATCCTGGATCCCGGTGCAGAGAATGATATGATAACCGTAGGAACTCTTCACCGGTTCCTTCGTATATTCATCCACCGCTTTCAAAGCGAAGGAAGCGTCGGTAAATTCCTGAACGTAGGAGCTTTCCGCGGCGGTAAAGGCATCCCCCAGCGCGCCGCCGTTTTCGGCGGAACCCGTATCATCGGAATTTTCCTTGGCCAGCTTCGCGAAATCGGCGCCTTCATCCAATTGCTTGATCAGGTCTTTGGCTTCGGCTTCGGCGGCGGCCCATTCCTCATCGGTATAGACGGTATTGCCGCTTTCATCGGTTTCCGCTTCTCTGCCGTCGGCGACTTCGGGAGAAACGAGAATATGGGAAACGGTGCGGGTATCATAATTCTCCGGCGCTTCCTCGTATTTCGCCTTCACTTCATCGTCGCTGACGTCGATGCCGTTCTTGTCCAGCAAAAACTCGCCGAGTTTTTCCGAGTAAAGATCGGAGCAGAGCACCGTGCGCAGGGTATCTTCTCCCAATCCGTAAGAGGACTTGATCGTGGCGATACTTTCCTTGTATTCGCTTTCCGAGGTCACGCCCAGCATCTGATAGACGTATTCGTCGATTTCCTTGTCACTCGGCAGACAGTCCTCTTTGGCGCAGGCCTGCTTCAGCTCTTCCATATAGATGAGTTCCTGAATGGCCTGGGTCTTGACGGATTCGCTCATGGCCTCATCCAAAGTAAAGGACATACCGTAGGAGGAATACATATATTCCATCTGAGCAAGTTCATAACTGACATATTCACCGTAGGCGGCTTGGGAGATCTCTTCCCCGTTGACCGTAGCCACCGGTTCCTCACCGCAGCCGCAAAGAGCGAAAGCGAAAACCGCAGCGAACAACAGCGCAATCAATTTCTTTTTCATATGGTTTAAAATCCACCTTTCACTATCATTCCATAATGTTTTATTATACAGCATTTCTTCGTTGAATTCAACTGCTGCATCGAATTTTCCCCAAAATACCTTTTTTATTTTTGGCTCGCCGTCTCTTCCGCCTTTTCCCGCTCTTTCGCCTCATCGTTTTTCCCCTTTCGGCACTGAGCCAGAAAAGTCAGAACCTTCAGGGTAAAAATCAAGGCCTTGTCGTTGTCGAGACGTCCGGTACGGATCATCATGACCAGCTCTCCGGTCATGGAGAATTCAAAACGGCGGCCGAATTTCTTCATCAGCGCGGAAATATCCTCACCGTCGATGGCATTGAGCCGGCGGAAAACAAGGCGGAACTCACGGGGCGTCTGAGTCACGGCGGTGATACCGAGCTCGCCGACGAGCAGCTTCAAACGGATCACCAAAAACAAGCGGTATACCGGATCGGGGACGGAACCGAAACGGTCCTCCGTTTCCTCCATGCAGCGTTTCAGATCGGCGACATTGTCGATCTCGGCGATCTCTTTATAAACAGAGAGTTTCGTATCATCGTCGCCGACGTAATCTTCGGGCAGATAAGCGGAGCTCAAAATATCGATGGGGATCTCCTCTTTGGGCTTGGCCGCGGCTTCGCCGCTGAGACGGCGGACCTCCTCATCGATGAGACGGCAGTACATATCAAATCCCACCGAGGCAATATGACCGTGCTGTTCCGCGCCGAGCAGATTGCCGGCGCCGCGGATCTCCATATCCCGCATGGCGATCTTAAAACCGCTGCCCAGATCCGTATAATCCCTGATCGCCGCCAGACGCTTCTGAGCCGGAGTATTGAGCAGCTTGCCCCGGGGATAGAAGAAATAGGCAAAAGCCTGCTGGCGGCCGCGGCCGACGCGGCCTCTCAGCTGATACATCTGGGAGAGACCGTAACGATCCGCCTCATCAACGATGAGGGTATTGACATTGGAGAGATCGATACCGGATTCGACGATGGTGGTACAGAGCAGGATATCACCGTCGCCCGCCATAAAATCCATCATCGTATTTTCCAGCTGACGTTCGGACATCCGTCCGTGCCCGACGAGGATGCGGGCGTCGGGAACGAAACTTTTGATCGCCGCCGCCACGGAGGAGAGATCCTCGATGCGGTTATGCACGTAATAGACCTGACCGCCGCGCTCGATCTCCCGGCGCAGCGCCTCCCGAACCATCATGGCCTGATATTCCATCACATAGGTCTTCACCGGCCGCCGAAAACGCGGCGGCGTCTCAATGATGCTGATATCTCTGACGCCGACGAGGGACATATGCAGCGTACGCGGGATCGGTGTCGCCGACATCGCCAAAATATCGATATTCTTTTTCAGCGCTTTGATTTTTTCCTTCTGACCGACGCCGAAACGTTGTTCCTCATCGATGATCAGGAGACCGAGATCTTTGAAAACGACGCTTTCGTTGAACACTTTATGGGTGCCGATCACGATATCAATGCGGCCGTCGGCAAGGCCTTCTTTGACGAGCTTCTGCTCTTTTCCGCTCTTCATGCGGCTTAAAACGCCGATCCTGACGCCGAAACGATCCAGCCGTTCATGGAAGGTGCGTTCATGCTGCTGAGCGAGGACCGTCGTCGGCACGAGGATCACCACCTGCTTGCCGTCGTAGACGGCTTTAAAAGCCGCGCGCAGCGCCACCTCGGTCTTACCGTAGCCGACGTCACCGCAGAGCAGGCGATCCATGGGACGGGGTTTCTCCATATCGGCCTTGATCTCGGCAATGGCGTCGCTCTGATCCGGCGTCTCTTCAAAAAGGAAATCCTCTTCCATCTCCCGCTGCCATTCACTGTCGGGAGAGAAGGCGAAGCCCTGTTCTTTGCTGCGGGCAGCATAGAGGCGAAGCAATTCCTCGGCCATTTCCCGAACGGAATCCCTCACCTTTTCTCTGGCTTTTTTCCATTCCTTACCGCCGAGCCGGTTGACTCTCGGCGCGGCGTCGCCTTCGCTGCCGATGTATTTTTGCAGCAGATCGATCTGATCCGTGGGAATGTAGAGCTTATCGCTGCCGCCGTAGCTGATCAGCAGATAATCCCGTTCCGTCTCATCGACGCGCAGACGTTCCATCCCCATATAGCGGCCGATGCCGTGGGTGTCGTGGACGACGTAATCACCGACGTGAAGATCGACAAAAGTCGTCAATCCGCCTTTTTTCTTTTTCCGCCGCGGCTTCGTCTTCTCCCGGGCGGGCGATACGCCGAGATCGGCTTCGGCGATGAAACAGACGTACCGGGAAGGAACTTCCAGACTCTTTTGCAGCGGAAAGGAAACGACACGGCTCTGCTTCAGCTCAAGCAGCTCGATGAGTCCTTCCGCTTTCTTTCTGCCGTTTTCATCCGCGGCGCAAAAAATGAGCTCACGGTTTTTATTTAATTCAATGAGTTCCTCGCTGCGTTCCTCCGCGGGACGATAAAAGGAAAAATCCCTGAGACCGATATCTTCAACGACGTCGCAATCGAGCCCCGTCGGCAGCCGCAGATAGGAAAAAAGCAGCGGCCGGCGGCGATTCAACGCGTCAAATACCCGCTCCCTGTCACGAAACATCTCTGCGTAAGCAGGCAGGATATCACCGGCCTCATAAAGTTCGGAGAGAAGAGATAAGAGCTCCCGGTCTTCCTTCTCCATATCGGAACCGATCAGCGCCGGTTCCTCCATAATCACGAGACCGTCATCATTCAGATAATCTTCGATATAGGCCTCCTCAAAAAAATAGGGAAGCAGCTGTTCGCAGATGTCGGGGAAGGCGTCCTCCTCAACGTAGGTCAGAAGACGCTCGCTTTTC
>CACXDX010000077.1 GCA_902766525.1 uncultured Bacillota bacterium
ACCGACGTGTTTCCGACGCCGCGGATGAATGAATATGAAATGAAAAATCTCCGGTTTCCATCAGAGGAAAACCGGAGATTTTTTTACGTGTTTATTTTTCCGGGGCGCGTTCATCGCCGAGGAAAAATACGGCGACGGTGCCGGGACCGCAATGTGAGGCGATGATCGTACCGATATCGCACAGGCGGATCTTATCTTTCAGCTTGGGGAAACGTTCTTCGGCGGCGGCTTTCATCATTTCCGCTTCGGGGAGACAATCGGAATGGCAGATGAAGCATTTGCCGTCGTAATCGAGGCCGCCGCGGGCATGTTCTTCCATAACATTCAGCGTTCGTTTAACGGCGTTTTTCTTTCCGCGTACTTTGTCATAGGCGATGATCCGGCCTCTGTCGTCCAGCCGCATGATCGGGCAGATATTGAGCACGGCCGCCACCGTTGCCGCCGCTCCGGTCATTCTGCCGCTGCGCCGAAAATATTTTAAATCCGTGGAATAAAACTGATGATGAACGCTTTTACGGTTTTCTTCGACCCACTGCGCTGTTTCGGCAAGGGTCTTTCCTTGGTCACGCAGATCGGCGGCGTAATCGACCAGCAACCCGTAACCGGAGGAGCTACAATAGGAATCCACGATGATGAGCTTGCGTTGGGGATATTCTTTTCTCAATTCTTCCGCGGCGATGCGGGCGTTCTCTACCGAATTTGTCATGCCGGAGCCGAAAGCGATGTGCAGTACGTCGCCTTTTTTTAAAAGGTCTTCCAAAAAATCTTTGTATTGGAAGCGATTGAGTTGAGAGGTTTGGGGAATTTCCCTGTCAAGCTGTTGATAAAAGCGCGGTAAAGCATCGGGGTCTCTGCCCATATCATCGGGGAATTCCTCTCCGCCGACGCTGTAGGAATAAAACAGTACGGGGATCTCTCGTTGATCCATATAGGAGAAGGGCAAATCAACCGTGGATTCACAGGATAAAATAAAGGGATAAGTCATGGTCATTTCCTCCTTTCTCTCTTTCTTTTATTATAGCGCAAAATGCGATTTTTTTCAAAGGCGTGAAACATCTTGTGAATCGGCTGTTTTATCGGGAGATAAAGGTTTTTTTCCGCTGTTGACGAAATAATAGATATATTTTTTAGTGAAAAAGGGGTTCTTATGAATTTATCCGAAGCTGTTTCGGCACGTCATTCCGTGCGTCAATATTCCGAAAAACCGATCCCCGAGGAGATCATTGAAACGCTGAGAGAAGAGATTGACGGTGTCAATCGGGAAAGCGGCCTTCATATCCAACTTGTTATCGATGAGCCGAAAGCATTTGATTCAACCATGGCCCGTTACGGGAAAATCAGCGGCGTGCGAAACTATCTTGCCGTGATCGGGAAAAAAGGGAAAGAACTGGATGAGCTTTGCGGCTATTACGGTGAAAAACTGGTTTTGAAAGCTCAGACCCTGGGATTGAACAGCTGCTGGGTCGGTTTGACTTATAAAAAGATCCCCTCCGCTTTTTCTCTGGCAAAGGGAGAAAAGCTCATTGCGGTGATCGCTCTCGGATACGGACTCAATGAGGGAAAGCCGCACAAAGGAAAAAACTTTGATGACGTTGTTGACGTCGTCGAAGAAATCCCGGAATGGTTCCGCCGGGGTGTGGAATCCGCGCTGCTTGCGCCGACCGCCGTCAATCAGCAAAAGTTCTGTTTTGTTTTAAAAGGAGATCGGGTCGAGGCGAAGGCGGGCAGAGGTTTTTACAGCAAGGTGGATCTCGGCATTGTCAAATATCACTTTGAGATCGGAGCGAATAAAGGAAGAGAGATCTGGCTTTGAGAGACCGGCTGAACGAGAAAGGGTGCTGCCAATGAAACGGCCCTTTCTTTTTTATCTTAAACGCTGAAACCGTGAGGGATAATTCTTCGCAAACGTCGATTGACAAAGCCTTTCAAAAATTTATATAATGGACAGAGAAAAGATTATTTGATGATAAGCAATTTTTCGACCGCACAGGAGAACGAGGACGATGGATATCCCTCCGGAAAAGACAAAAGCATATTGGGAAAAGAAAATGCCGGATATGTATATGATTTCAAGAATTTTTACTGTAAAACACTTGTGTATAAAGTATTTTTTAATTGGTGTATTTCTTACTTTCTTTATATTAATACTGGAGAGTATCTACTCGGAAATTAATTTAGTATGGATTTTGGGGCTCACATGGGCCATATTTACGATATCTTGTGAAATGGCTTATTCTTATTATAGTATTTTTTTCATTAAAAGAAATGATGGTATTGATCCGATAATCTCTAAGATTTGTATTATTTATGAAAAAGAACAGTTTGTCGGGCCTATTTTTGGAGGTATAGCAAAAGAAAGCCCTGTCAACAAGCTATTTCCTGATGATATGGTTGTTTCGGAGATCATTTTGAATTATAAAACATCCGGTCAAAAATACTGTTATTTCCCTCGGCGTCGTCTTTTCTGTCTTTGTACCGAAGAAAAGCAGGAAGAAATTGAAAAGCTCATTCATATGAAGGAACGTCTTACGCTCCGTAAAGAATCCCGTCGCTTTAAAGTGACTTACAAGAAGTACAGCAAGGAGCTTGTCCGCATCGATCTCTGCGAGGATGAGGAATACCCCGCTCATTGTCATTATGAAGAGCTCATTGAAAGAATCAATATCATGTTTTGAGAGGTTTGATATGGTGAAATTGGCGCAAAAGTAATTTATCAAGGAACAAGAATGCGTAGTAGAAGGAGATAGGAGAGAAGATGGAAAAACAATTATATGAAAAGAATACAAAGATGTATTGGGAACCGCATTTGATGCAATTACGCCCATTGATCTTAAGGAGATTTTTTAAAACTCTGGTGATGCATTATTCTATTGTTTTTGTTTCGACTTTTGTGATTGCCGTTATTTTAGGCGGTCCGGTTCCGGGGATTGGTTCTCTTTCTTTGAAAGAATCTCTGCTTATCTGGCTGATCACCATGGGTGTATTTACAATTTATATTCTCATTCTATATCGTGGAATATCCCAGATAAAAGCATTTTATGGAGATGATCCGGAAATAATGGAGGAAACTTCATTTCATGATATTACTTCAATATTGCACCCGGACTATAATTTCCACTTGCCCTACTTCTTTTTTGATCGTGAAATCGGGGAGTTTTTTCCTCGTGAATTGGATGTTATCGGATATTCATTACGTAGCATGGGAAGATCACGATTCAAGCTGTTATCTTATTTGTTGTTGAATACAAACATATTTTATGGCTTTGGTTCTCGCGCCAAATATAAATCAATTGAGAAATTGATCCACATGAAAGAGGGCGTTGCTTTGCGCCATGAATCCCGTCGCTTTAAAGTGACTTACAAGAAGTACAGCAAAGAGCTTGTCCGCATCGATCTCTGCGAGGATGAGGAATATCCCGCTCACTGTCACTATGAAGAGCTTGTGGAAAGAATCAACGTCATGTTTTGAGAGGTTTGATATGGTGAAATTGGTGCAAAAGTAATTTATCGTGGAACAAGAATGCGGAGAAGAAGGTGAGATGGAGTTGGGAGAAAAGATAAAGGGAAATATCCCGGAATATAGAACGCGGTCATATTGGGAATCGAAGATGCCGGAAATAGAGAAAACTCTCTTCAAAAAGAATTTGATGATAATACTGTTGAGCGGAATCATATTGTTTTCGGGTCTGTTCCTCATTGACTTGTTTTTCGGGGAAAATACCGTAAAGAATATAGATATGAGTAAGAATTTGCTTCTTGTCTGCGGCTATTATCTCTTTGTCCTTGTTTCACTCCTGTTTTTTTACCGTTTCTTTTTCCAAATCAAACGACACGGAGGTAACGATCCGGAAAAAACGGAGGACGTCGTATTTCGAAAAATCGAATCGGTTTGGTATAGATTGCACGGTTTCAGCCATTTTAGCACACCCACAAAAAATCGTTTGGGAAAATTTTTCCCGGATGATATGGACGTATGCGAATGTTGTTTATCGGCAAAAAGACAAAACGTGTCGACAAAAATACCGTTTTTACGGATACAATTATTTCCGTGTATCTGTACATATGAAAAAAAGGAAGCTTTGGAAAACCTGATCCACATGAAGGAGGGCCTCACTTTGCGCAAAGAGTCCCGCGTTTTCAAAGTCACCTACAAAAAATACAGCTGTGAAGTGGTAAAGATCGAGCTTTCGGAGAACGAGGAATACCCCGCTCATTGTCATTATGAAGAGCTTGTGGAAAGAATCAATATCATGTTTTGAATATGAAACAAGATTACTTCGAAGGGGTGACGGAGCTTTTGGCAAAGCTCAATCGCTCCGTCAATCCATGGATCAAAAAATGAAAAGAGAAGTGAAGCGGTAAAAGGAGCGTAAAAGGATATCGTTCAAACGCAATCTCATTTCTCATTTTCCGTTTCAAAGTTAATCGCGGCCG
>CACXDX010000078.1 GCA_902766525.1 uncultured Bacillota bacterium
GAGTTCGCCGTAGGCCGATTGGATCTGAGCACGGGCGGAATTCAGCATGCGGCGGGCTTTGGCAATATCACCGTTGATGGAGGCGGCAATGGCCTCGTTGATATCATCGATCAGTTCATCATCAATGACGACGTTGATCCTGTTTTCTCCCATACCGAGAGCGGAAACGGAAGCGACGCCCTCGATCGCCTCGGCTTTGGGCAGAACCGTCTTGTCGATAAAGGTCGAAAGTTCCTCATCCTCCATGCCGTCCACGTCCACAGAGGCAATGACGATCGGCAGCATATTGGGATTCAGCTGCAGGATCATCGGCGAGGAAATGTTGTCGTCGTCCCAAAAGCTCTCCACAAGATCGATCTTTTCCCGCATCTCATCGGCGGCGGCGTTCATATCCGTATCCTGATTGAATTCCATCATCACCAGAGAGCTGTTCTCCGATGAGATCGAAACGATATTTTTCATATTCGCCACCGTGGCCAAAGACTGCTCCAGCGGTTTGGTGACTACCGTTTCCACCTCTTCGGGACTGGCGCCGGTATAGCCTGTGGTAACAACGGCATAGGGAAGATTGATGCTGGGCAGCAGATCCACCTGCATACCCAAATAAGCCACCACACCGAGAATCAGCACGATAATAATGGCCACGATCACCGTATAGGGGCGTTTTACACTGAATTTGGAAAGCATTCGCACAGCTCCTTTATATATAAAAAGGACTATAAATTAAATTCTACAGAGTCAGTTTATCATTGATCGAGGAAACTGTCAACGCCATTCCTTTTTGCGATAAAACAAATCACAGAGGCATTTCCCCAAAAAAAATTCAGCGGAGAACCACTCCGCTGAAAGATAAACAACCGATTTTTAATCAATCGCGTCACGGTAGCCGTGACTGAAATGACTGTCGTACAGTTTGGAAAGAGCATACTCATCACCTAAAAAGCGCCCGACGGTGATCAGGGCCGTGCGGCCGATACCCGCGGCGTGAACCTTTTCGGCGATATCCGCCAAAGTGCCGACCACTTTCTTTTCTTCGGGCCAGGAAGCTTTATATACCACGGCGCAGGGCGTATCTTCGCTGTATCCTTCCAAAAGCCGTTCCACGACTTCTTCGATCATATGCACACTCAAAAAGATGATCATCGTCGCGTTGATCTTGGCCAGACTGCGAATGTCTTCCCGCTCCGGCACGGGGGTGCGCCCCTCCATGCGGGTAAGGATAACGGTCTGGCTGACTTCGGGCAGAACGTATTCCTTTTTCAGCGCGGCGGCGGCGGCACAGAAGGAGCTGACCCCGGGAATAACGGTATAGTCAAAGCCCAATGCGTCGAAGCGGTCCATCTGTTCGCGAATGGCGCCGTAAATCGAGGGATCGCCGGTATGGAGACGAACGATCTTTTTCCCCTGCGGATAACGGTCTTTGATGACTTCGATCACCTGATCGAGATTCATGCCGGCGCTGTCGAAAATCTCAGCGTCTTTTTTGCAATAATCCAGCAGCGCGGGATTGACGAGAGAACCGGCGTAGATCACAACGTCCGCTTCTTTTAAAGCGTTCATCCCTTTCACGGTGATCAGCTCCGGATCTCCGGCACCGGCGCCGACGATTTTAATGATATTTTCCATTTTTATTTTTGCCCCTTTCTGATGATGGCCGTGAGGAAATAACTGAGTTCCCCGGGCATTTCCCGGATATCGCGATAGACGCGCTCTCTCTCCATCGAACAGCATTCCACCGCCTGCGTCGCGTCGGTAAGATCCATTTCTTTGAGGAGGGCGGCGATGTCGCTCCACTTGCCGGCGCCTTTCATCAATACCGTGTTGTCATGGCCGGCGATGGTTTCCCGCAGCATTTCCAAATCGTTGGTAGCGGCGGTGATCGCCAGACTTTCCTTCCAGTCGGAAAGACCGCAGCCGAGGACGGCCGCCGTCGCCGAAGGAGCATTGACGCCGGGAACGATCTCCCAGGGATAGCCCGCTTCCTTCAACGGTCTGAATACATACATAAAAGTACTGAAAAGCGAAGGATCGCCCAACGTGATAAAAGCAACGTTTTTACCCTGATCCAAGAGCGCTCTGATTTCCCGCGTGCCCTTTTCCCAGGCTTCAAGAAGTTTTTGACGATCCTTTGTCATCGGCAGGATCAGCTCCAAAAGCTCCTTTCCCCGAATGTAGGGAGCGACGATATTCAACGCGGTGCTGTCTTTTTCTCCCTTTGTCTTGGGCGTGGCAATGATGTCACATTCTTCCAAAATCCGTTTGCCCTTCAGCGTCAGCAACTCCGGATCCCCGGGGCCGACGCCGATGCCGTAAAATGTTCCTGTCATGTTCTTCTCCTCATTATTTCAAGCGGCTGAATACCTTTTCCACCGCCGTAATCGTCTTTTCCAATACTTCCCGGTCATGAGCGGCCGAGGGGAACCAGGCTTCAAACTGAGACGGAGCCAAAAGCACGCCTTCTTTGATCATACCTTCAAAGAAACGCTTGTAGAGCTCGCAATCGCAATTCATCACATCGCGATAGGAATGAACCGGTTTATCATTGAAGAACAGGCAGAACATTCCCTTGATGCGGGAAGTTACCGCAGGGATATCATATTTCGCGCAGAGCGACGTGATATTTTCATCAAGATACAGAGCGGCCTGTTCCAATTTTTCATAGACCGAGGGATCATCCCGCAATAACTTCAAATTCGCGATACCGGCAGCCATGGCCAGGGGATTCCCGGAAAGGGTGCCGCCCTGATAGACCGGGCCCAAAGGAGCCACCATCTTCATGATCTCATCCCGGCCGCCGTAGGCGCCGACGGGAAGACCGCCGCCGATGATCTTGCCGAAACAAACCATATCGGGAACGATATCGTAAAGGCCTGCCGCGGAATGATAACCGACACGGAAACCGGTGATCACCTCATCGAAAATGAGAATGATATCATCGGCGGCAGTCAGTTCACGCACACCGGCCAGATAGCCTTCGTCAGGCGGTAAAACACCCATGTTCCCGGCGACGGGTTCAATGATCACACAGGCGATCTCACCTTTGTTGGCTTCGATCATGGTTTTTAAAGCGTCGAGATCGTTGTAGGGACAGACCAAAGTCTTTTCGATCAATTCCCTGACGATCCCCTTGCTGGTAGGCACGTTTTGAGTCAGCAGACCGCTGCCGCTCTTCACCAGCAAGCTGTCGCTGTGACCGTGATAACAGCCTTCGAATTTCAAAATCTTATCCCTTCCGGTAAAACCTCTGGCGGCACGGATCGCGCTCATGGTGGCTTCGGTACCGGAATTGACCATACGGATTTTATCACAGCCGGGATAGGCATCGATGATCAGTTCCGCCAGTTCCACTTCGGAAGGGGTGGTAAAACCATAAGTCGTACCTTTGGCCAGCGCCGCGGCAACACCGGTCAACAGATGTTCCGGCGCATGACCGAAAATCAGGGGGCCGTAGGAACAAACGTAATCGATATATTTTTCACCGCTCATATCGGTCACATAAGCGCCTTTGGCTTCGGTAACGATCACCGGATCGCAATCGACATCGCCGAAAGCCCGCACAGGGCTGTTGACGCCGCCGACCATGATCTCACGGCTTCTCTTCAGCAGCTGCTGTTTTTCTTCCGCTCTCGTCATTTTCAGGCCTCCTCAATAAAACGAGCCAGATCTTTGGCAAAGTAAGTTAAAATCACGTCGCTGCCGGCACGCTTGATGGCGATATGACTTTCGTAAATCACTTCTTCCCGCATGAGTCCGGCATCGACGGCGTTTTTCAGCATCGTATATTCGCCGCTGACACAATAAGCGGCTATCGGTTTATCGGTACATTCCCGCACCTTGGCAATGACGTCGAGATATGCCAGAGCAGGTTTGACCATGATGATATCGGCACCTTCCCCGTCATCGAGTTTCGCCTCGCGGATCGCTTCGCGCACATTATGATAATCCATCTGATAGCCCTTGCGGTCGCCTTTCCCCGGAGCGGAGGAAGCCGCTTCACGGAAGGGGCCGTAATAGGAAGAAGCATATTTCGCCGAATAAGCCATGATCGGGATCTTGACGTGGTTGTTTTCTTCCAGGATCCGGCGGATGGCGGCGACGCGGCCGTCCATCATATCCGAAGGAGCAACCATATCGGCGCCGGCTTCCACATGGCTCAATGCCGTTTTGGCCAAAATATCCAAGGTTTTATCGTTGTTGACGTAGCCGTCAGCATCGAGACAGCCGCAATGACCGTGATCCGTATATTCACAGAGGCAGACATCGGTGGTGATAAAGATATCGGTTTTTTCTTTCAGCTCGGCAACGGCCCGCTGAACGATGCCGTCGGCGGCAAAGGCCGGCGAACCGATGGCGTCACACGCTTCGGGATAGGGAATGCCGAAAAGCATCACATGATTGACGCCGCAGCTTTTGACTTCCTTCACCGCTTCGACCAAAGTATCCACGGAATAGCGAAACTGACCCGGCATGGCATGGATGGGTTCTTTAACCCCCTTGCCTTCGGTGACAAACATCGGATAAATCAATTCTTTACTGTTTATTCTCGTCTCTCTGATCAGAGAGCGAATTTCTTCCGTCGTGCGCAGACGGCGCGGTCTTTCAATCATCATTGCTTTCGCTTTCTCCTTTCATTGCTTCAATAACCCCTTCAAGACTGTGGTCAGCGGCTCTTAGATCCGGAGTAATGCCCAGTTTCAACATTTTCTTTTCGGTGATGGGCCCGATGGCGACCGTTTTGACCTTTTTCAGGCACTCGATATCGCCGTTTAAAGCCCTGACCAGACCTTCCACCGTGGAAGCGCTGGTAAAGGGGACATAATCGATTTCATCGTTTGCCAGCAAAGCACGAAGATGACTTTCATTTTCCGTGCGGATTCTGGTATCGTATATTTTGATATCATCAACGGGACAGATCTCTTCAAGGATATCAATCAAACGATTATTGGCAATGGCCGAACGGGGGACCATGACACGGTCTTCGGCACCGAGCAGCGGTTTGAGACCTTCGGCCAGCGCGTCACTGACTTGTTTTTCCGGAATAAAATCGGGTTTGAAGCCGATTTCGGAGAGAATTTCACCGGTGGCTTTGCCGATAACGGCAAAGCGGACATGACCGAGAGCACGCAGATCACCGCCGCTCTTGCGATACAATTCAAAGAAGGATTTGACACCGTTGGGGGAAGTAAAGACGATCCAGGAATAATCGGCAACGCCCTTGACGGCGGCCAGCAGTTCCGGAGAGGCCTCCCGCTGTTCGATCTCAATGATCGGGCAAACCACCGGATCAAAATCGGCCTGAATCAGCTTCTTGGCGAAAATATCACTTTGACGGGCGTCCCTCAAAATCAAAACGCTCTTTTTACCCCGGTTTTCAAAGAAATTCAGATATTCCCGACAGCGAACCACATCCCCGACGAGAGAGATCGCCGGCGGTTTCAGCTGTTGCTCTTCCACAACTTTTTCAATATCGGCAAGGGTGCCCACCGCGGTTTTCTGCCGCCGCGTCGTCGCGCTGCTGATCACCGCCACCGGCGTGGAAGCATCTTTGCCCGCGCCGATGAGGCCTTTGGTGATATAGGAAAGATTTCCGAATCCCATCAAAAATACAAGCGTACCTTCAAGCGATGCGATGTTTTCAAAATTCAAACCCCGTACTTCATCTTTAAAATTGCCGGTAAACACATGGAAAGAAGAAGCCCAATCGCGATGGGTCACCGGTATCCCGGCATAGCAGGGGCCGGCAATGGAAGAAGTGATGCCGGGAACGACTTCCACATCGATGCCGCGTTCAACGAGATAAATTCCTTCTTCGCCGCCGCGGCCGAAAACATAGGGATCGCCGCCCTTCAAACGTACAACGTTTTTTCCTTCAAGCGCTTTTTGATAAAGCGTCTCATTGATCCGATCCTGGGGCATGGCATGATTTGCCGCCTGTTTGCCGACGTAAATCTTTTCACAGTGAGCCGGCGTACGGTAAATAAGATTCTCATTGATCAGACGGTCATAGACAAGAACTTCGGCGGTTTCAATGAGCTGCATCCCTTTTAATGTGATCAATCCGTAATCACCGGGGCCCGCTCCGATCAGATATACTTTACCTTTCATGTTCGATACACTCCTTAATTTTTAACGCGATTTCTCTGCCCTTCTGAGCTTCCTCTCCGCGCTTTCCCTTCATGGTTTCTTTATACAAAGCTTTTTCGGTACGGAAAAAGCCGCTGATGCCGAAGGTTTCACCGTCAATCGCGCAATGGCAGCCCATGGGCGCATGGCAGCCGCCTTCACTGTAACGCAGAAAAGCGCGTTCCGCCTGAGCCTGGCGCTGAGCGGATTCGTCGTTGATGGCCGCAAGCAGATTTTTGGTATTTTCATCATCGGCTCGCGTTTCCAAACCGAGGATCCCCTGGGTCGCGGCGGGGATCATTTCATCAACGGAAAAGGAAAATCCCTCAAATTCAAGACCGAGACGATTGAGACCGGCAGCGGCGAGAACGACGCCGGCATAGCCGGCTTCTTTGGCTTTGCGGATCCGCGTTTCGACATTGCCGCGGATACCGACGATCTCAAGATCGGGACGCATATCTTTCAGCTGGGAGATTCGCCGCAAACTGCCGGTAGCGACGATTCCTCCCTGAGGGATCTCCGCCACGGACTTCGCGCCGCAAAAAGAAATGAAAACATCCCGCGGATCTTCCCGCTTCGGCGCATAATATATCTCCAAGCCTTCCGGCTGTTCCGCAGGCATATCCTTAAGGCTGTGAACAGCCAGATCGATTTCGTCGTTCAGCAGCGCTTCCTCGATCTCGCGCACAAATAAACCCTTATCCCCGATCTCGTTCAACGGTTTATCCAGGATCAGATCACCTTTCGTTTTGATGATGATGATCTCCGTGGTCAGATCCGGATTCGCCTCTTCCAAGGCTTTCGCCGTCTGCCGCGTCTGCGTCAATGCCAATTTACTCCCTCTGGAGCCGATGCGTAAGATCATGGCGCTCTCCTTTCCCGATGATATCCCGTAGTTCCTCAAGAGGAAGCGATGCCATCTTTTTCAGCATCGTCTCTTTTTCTTCCGGAAAATGTTCGATAATATATTCTCGTTCCGCGGCAAGAGCGGTCAGCAATTCCCGATCGTATCCTTTCAGCACCGCGGCAACGTCCTTTTTCACTCTTTTTGTCAAAAACGGAGCCAGACCTTCACTGGTCAGCGCAGCGGCGAAGCCTCCTTCCCGAATCAGCGCGGGAAAGATCACATCTCCGTTTTTCGCTTTGGAAGCATCGTTAACGGGAATCCCGTTTTCTTTACCTTCACAAACGACGGCTTCATTCACTTCGGGGACATCGGTTGCGACGATCACAAGATCAAAACCGTTCAGATCTCCTTTTTTATACACCCGTTTTCGCCAATGAGCGGGCGTCGTCTGCCAGCCCTCCACACGTTCCGGCGCGATCAGTGTGATCTCCGCGCCGGCGGAGGCCAAAGCTTCCGCCCGCCGCAGCGCCACATTACCGCCGCCGATGACGAGGACTTTCCTTCCCGTCATTTCAATCCAAAATGGCATATACATACTATTTCCTCTTCTCCGTTTTTTCCGTCAGCATAAAAAGCTCGCCCAGGATCTCCGCGTAATGCGCGCGTTTTTCCTCATCCCGGATGGTTTTGATGGCAACGATGGGATTGCGAACAGCCTTTTTCAGCGCCGCTTCCATCGTTCTGGAAATGATCGTCTTTTCTCTGGCGTTCACTTCGATCTTGCGGAAGAGATAGTCAAGATGATCTTTGAGGATATCTTCCACGGATTGATTCAACGATTCGATGATCGGATCCTGAGCCGTTCCTTTCAGCCAAACCGCGAATTCGGCCACGGCCTTTTCAATGATGGATTCGGCCTTTTCCGTCAGAGCTTTGCGGCTTTCCTCATTGGCCGCCGCCATTTCCTTCAAAACATCGATGTTAAAAAGATGGTATCCCGGAATATTTCCGACAGCATGCTCGATATTGCGGGGGATCGCCATATCAAGAAAATAGAGGTCTTTTTCTCTCGGTTCAAGGGACGAGGCTCTGATGATGGGATGTGGACAGCTCGTCGCCGTAATCGCCAGATCCACCTCTTCCAAAGCATCATGACAACCGGCATAAGGAAGATAAATGCTGTTTTCATCATCTTTGATGGCTTCATCCACCGGTTCCTGACTGCGGTTGCAGACAAGGATACGCGAAAAGGGAAGTTCTCGGGCATAACGGTAAAAGAGA
>CACXDX010000079.1 GCA_902766525.1 uncultured Bacillota bacterium
AGGACAACGCCTGCAGGATCATCGCCGTCACGTCCACATCGGATTCGTCAAAGCCGGTGATGTCAAAGCCGCCGTCTTCATGCTGAGAAGAGAGGATAAATTGCAGATATTCCTCGTCGGGCACGGACTTACCGCAGGCTTTGGCTGCCAGCAGCGCCCAGGAAGCGCCGTTGCGGCCCTGAGATTCCGTGGTTTCGATATCGTTCAGCGGCGCGAAGAGATCATAGCCGCCGACGTTGGAGGGGTCTCTGCCCAGAGCTTGCACCACCAAGGCGGTGCGGGCGTAGGCCGAATTCATGCCTTCGGGAATGACGCCGCCGTTGGCGATCAGATTACTTTCGATCTCCGCGTAGTAGCCGTCGAAAAGTTCCTGCGGCACTTCTCTGCCGTTCCTCGCCAGGGCGAGGATCTCCCAGTCGTTTTTACCGGCGGTAAAATCATCGGCGATACTCAAATAATAATCCCCTGTGCGCGCCACGACTTTTTCGGGAGTATAGCCCTTGTCCGCGGCGGTTTCCTCTTCGCCGCAGGCAGTACAGATCAGCAGCGCAAAACAAACAAGCAAAAGGGCAACGATCCTTTTTTTCATCTTTTTTTCCGTCCTTTCAAAACCGGGTTTTCATTTTTTTAAAGCGAAATTTTCACACGTTCTCTTTTCCGGAGTTTCCTTTTTCTTCCATATAATTAAATGCGTCAATAAATACATTTGATATAGCGATCCACAAAGCGCTTTCCGAAAGAGCCTTTGCTTTTGGCGTAGACGACGACTTCACGGCGGAGCAGCGTAAAAACGTTTCGCCGCCGGAAAGAAACGGGATGATCGCTGAAACGCGCTTCGCGATGGAGGCCGATGGCCATATTCAGCAGCGCGCCCACATCGCTTCCTCCGGATTCGGCCTTGAGCGGGGCGACGTACCCCTCCAAAGAGCCGTTTCGCTGTTTCAGACCGGAAGCGAAGAGGATCGAAAGGATATCCCGAAAGAGGAGATCGACGCTTTCCCGCTCGTCGGCCTTTTTGACCTTTAATTTTCTCGCGATCAGCTTTGCCCTGCGGCGCAGCGCCAGCACGATAAAGGCGATGAGCAGCGCCAACACCGGTAAACCGCAAACGATCGCCGCGATCAACCAAGGAGAAAGATGTTCCTCTTTTTCAAGGGGAGGCTCTTCCTCTTCGATGTTTTCATAGTTATCCGCTTCCATTTCCACCATGCCCTCCTGCTCGCTTTGGCTGTCCATCCGGTCGGACTGAGGGATGCTGACCTGATCGGGCTGTTTCATGATGAAAACGTAGGGCGGCGTCACTTCAAAGGGGATCCAGCCGACACCGTCGCGGTAATATTCCACCCAGGCATGGCTGTTTTTGCCGGTGAGGGTGATCGTCTCGCCGTCCGTCACGCCGAAGAGATCCTGAGGTGTGACGATATAACCTTCCACATAGCGGGCGGGGATGCCGTACCAGCGAAAAGCCAGCGTTGCGGCGGCGGCATAGTGCACATCATAACCGGCGGCGTAATCTTCCAAAAAGCCGCGGAGGAAATCGGAACCGGCGGGATAGGAAACGTCCTCACTGTATTCCACCGAAGCCCAAAGTTCATCGAGGATATTCTGCATGGCAACGTCGTAATCGAGGTGGCCTTCGCTGAGATCGACTTCGCCGAAGTGCGAGCGCAGCACGGTCTTTTCACTCTCGGGCACGGCCAGCGCCGTCTCGTAGACGAATCGACGGCAGCTGTTTTCCCGGTTGAGATAATCCACCGCTTCCTTGTCGCCGCGCTTCGCCGCGGCGTCCAGCTCGGAGGCGAGTTTCACGGCGCCGCGCACCTGATTGGGATAGACCGTGTAGCTGATCTCCCTTTCAAAATCACGGCGGTCGGGGGCGAAATCGCCGATGCGGGAAGCGGCTTCTCCGACGTCGGCGTCGGTATATTCATAGGGCGTGTAGACGTATTTTTTCTTCGCGCCCCGTGTTTTCAGGGTAACGTCGATCTTCTCTTCGTCGCGCCCCGCGGCGTCGGCCGCGGCGGCGATTTGAGCAGTGCCGTAAAAACCTTCACTGTGGAGACTGTAGAAGAGATCTTTATATTCATACAGCTTCTCTTTGGCTAAAGGCTGCCAGCCTGCTTGCGTATAGGTCGTGCCGACGTAGCCGCGGAGATAAAGGGTCTCCCATTTGCTCATCGTCAGATCGAGAGCCGGTGTTTCCCGCTGTTTTAAAGGGGCAATGCCGTTCAAATCGCCTTCAGGCAGGTTGTTCGTCTTGTCACGGCCCCAGCGGATGAACTCGGCGAGATCCGCAAAGCCCTGTTCCGCCCGGTGAAAGGCGGCGGGCTGTTTTCCTCCGCCGGGAAGGATCCCCAAGGCGGGCAAAGCAGCCGCGGTCAGCGCCGTACAGGCGATGATCAGGGCGATCAGGGGCAGCGCTTTCCTTTCGCCCCGGGTGCCCCGCAGCAAAAAGAGCAGCGCGAAGCCGACAAAAAGCAGCGCGTACCAGAACCAGGCGGGGGCTTTCCCCGGCAGGATCAGGATCAGAAACAGCGAGATCAGCAAAATCGACGCGACGATCCTGCCCTTCGCCGCGGCGATATAGGAGATCACCACGGCGCCGATGAGGATCGGCACCGAAAGAAAGACGGAAACGCAGAGGGCCGCACCGTTTTGACCGGAAACCGCCGTCGGCAGGAAGATGCGGCTGAGGTTCATGCCGAAAACGTCCTTCAGAGCGTTGAGAAAGACGGCGAAGCCGTCGGCAAAGAGGCTGCCGCCGAAGAGCGCGGCGGCTGCGCTAAACAGCAGCGTACCGCCGAGGAGCCATAGACGAAAGCGCGGCTTTTCCCAGAGGAGAACGCAAAGCGCCGTTGTCAAAGCGGCCCAGAGAAGGATCACAACAGGATAAACCGGCAGTTTAAGGCAGGAAACGACAATACCGACACAGGAGATCAAAAGCAGCGTCTCCACCGCCCAATATAAAACGCGGTTAAAAAGACAGGGCTTTTCATCTCCCTCTTTGAAGGTACCGAAGGAAAGA
>CACXDX010000080.1 GCA_902766525.1 uncultured Bacillota bacterium
GATCCAATAGATGAAGGGGATATTGACGCCGCTTTTGATGTTCCGCCAACGGCCGATGATCTCCACGGCCATGAAGGTGAAGATGGTGGTGAAAATCTGACCGGAAATCAGCAGATACTGATTATTGCCGAGCACTTCAAGGTGCATGGCCGTGGTAACAAAGACGACGGCGGTTTCAACGAAAGCATATAAAAGTGTCCAGAAAATCCCGGCGAAGATCTTATGCTTGATCTTCCCTTCGTAGTTAAAGGCCAAAGCGGTGAAAATCGAAACATTTGAAAGGAGCGTTACCAGGGGAATGTTGATGATCAGATAAACGAGAATATTCAGCAGGAAGCAGGTGACGTAAGAGCCGATTTCCACAGCCCGGGGGCTGAGCCTCTTTTGAAAGAAATAGTGATAGTAGCGATAGAGGATATAGGTATTGACGGCGGTGCAGAGGATGGTGACGAGATAATAAAAGGTTACTTCATTCATGGCTTTCTCCCTCCATGGATTGATCGATCATTTCCCGCATGATCTCTTTTTTCCGGCGGCGGCTGATGTTCAGCTTCTTGCCGTCGTCCAAAACGACGCATTGACTTTCGACGCTGCGCACCCGGGCCAAATTGACGAGGAAGCTCTTGTGGATGCGGCAGAAGCCCTCGTTTTTCAGCTCTTCCTCCAGATGATCGAGGCTTTCATAAAAAGTATCTTCGCCGCCGACGCTATAGAGGATGATTTGGCGGTCGCGGCTCTCAAAGCAGCGGATCTCCCGGAGGGGCAGTCGCTTGCGGACGGTGCGCACCTTATAGGAAAACATGCGTTCGCTCTTTTGCTTCAGCTTAAAGGCGAGATCGAGGCTTTGGAAGATCGCCTCTTTTTCAATGGGCTTGGTGACGAAATGCAGGGGCTGAACGTCGAAGAGCTTCATCGCCTGCTCCTCATGGGAGGAGACGAAGGCGATCCGCGTCGTATCGTTATTGAGATCACGGCGCAGGAATTTGCCGATGCTGACGCCGTTGATGGCGCCGAGCTCAATATCGAGAAAGATCAGGTCGAAAAAGGCGCCCTTTTTCAGCTCTTCAAAAAAGAGCCGGCCGGAATCGTAGATCGCGTATTTCACGGTCATCTGCCGCGATGTGATGTAATCCTCGATCATCGCGGCGATCTCCTTGCAGCAGACCATTTCGTCGTCGCAGACGGCGACGGTGAGCATATCCGCCATGGCATTCTCTCCCCCTCAAAAAAACAGCGCGAAAAACCAAACCCCCGCCGCAGGGAAAGGGGAAAGTAAGTTTTTCGCGCGCATATATAAAATCAAAATATTAGTTCATCGTTAGTATATTAAAAATTATAAAACATTTGTCCGAACCGTGTCAAGATGTTTCCTTTGAAAAAACACAACACCGTCAAAAGAACAGCGTCAAAGCAAGAAATTGACCGTTCACCGCAACGAGACGGTTATTTTCCGCAAGTGGATGAAATCGCCGTTGAAATGGGAAAACGACTGTTTTATCATAAAAATATCAACACGGACAAACGTTGTTTTTCCCCGTTGAAATAGGTAAAGAAAGGGGGGCTCAACCAATGAAGAAAATCATGCGTAAAGTCGGCGGCTGTGTGGCCGCGCTGGCGCTCACCGTCGTCGCGGCGGACGTCAATTCCGCCTGTGCTTTTTTCATCTATCAGCCGGAGCTTCCCGCGGAAGCCGCGAAGCTCAGCAAGATCAAAAGTTGAACCGCGGTGAACGGCCATGATCAGCGATAAAATCTGTGATCGCCTGATCACCGCCGGTGTGATTCCCGAGGCGCAAAAAGCGCTCTATCGCTACGGCGTTTCCCAGCTTTTGCTGACGGCGCTGAACGTGATCACCACCGCGCTGATCGGTGTGCTGATGGGGATGATTTGGCAGAGCCTGCTCTTTCTGGCGGCCTACATACCGCTGCGGCGCGTTGCCGGCGGCATCCATGCCTCAACACCCGCGCGCTGCTATTTTTGCTCCGTGGGTTTGATCATCTGCGTGCTCTTTTTGCTTTCGAAGGTACCCGAAAGCGCGCTCCCGATCGGCGCCGCCGCCGTTTCGGCCGCGGCAGCCCTCTGGTTTTTAACACCGGTGGAAGATCCGAATAAGCCTTTCAGCGAGGCGGAGGAAGTTCATTTTCGGCGACAAAGCCGAAGGATCCTCCTCGCGGAAACGATCATCGCCCTTGTTCTTTTGGCCTGCGGTTTTTTCGAGGCAGCCTGCTGCTTCGTTTTCGCCCTTTGGGTCCTCGTCTTTATGGACGCCCTCGGCGAGGCGAAAAACCGCCGCCTGAAAAAGAACGGAAGAAAACACAAAACCGAATATCGATGGTAACGCGGGAACCGGGTGTAAATCCCGGACTCTACCGAGGAACTGTAATGCGGAGCCCCCTCCAAAATGCCACTGGCGCGAAAGCCGGGAAGGCGGAGCGGCGCGATGAAGCTGAGTCAGGATACGAAGTGTTATCGAAATCTCTTGGGGTGTGGGCAAGGAAGCGTATTCCCGAAGAAAGGGAATGCGGCTTTTTTATTTTTCGGCCGCGGCCGGCGAACGGTTCATCGAAAAAAACGCGCGTATTCGCCGCCGCGCGCCGAAAAGTATATCGCAAGGGATCTTTGAAAACAGCATAGCGGATCGAACTCCGGCGGCCAAAGCGAGCGGCGGAGAGGGGCGGCGCCCTCTCGGGACAGGACGGAACTTCGATCGCGGGGTTCAATCGACCGCGGTTGGGATATCGCGGCGGAGGATCCCCTTTTGATGAAATCCTGTCACGTTTAAAGAGATCCGACGTTTCAGGCTTTTCTCGGGTGAAGTGCTTTCGGGCGCTTCGCCCGTGGAAAACGCGCAAAAAAACAGGGAAGCGCCGATTCCGCAAGAAGTCCGCATTTCCCTGTTTTTTTAAGTTTCGGGAGCGTCCGCTGCCGAATTTTTATTTTTGAATAAAAGGAGGTGGGATTCTAAAGTTCCTGTTATTTCCCCTCAGTGATCAGATTTTTATTTTTGATTTCGGTTTCCCCCGATGCACACCCTGCGGGGGGAAGGGGGGAAAAAC
>CACXDX010000081.1 GCA_902766525.1 uncultured Bacillota bacterium
AAGAAGGAACAAACGATTCGTTTCTGTAACAGCATTACCGACATGAAAAAAGATAATGATTCCATTATTTTTGTTGTGGGACAATAGGAATTGATTTCTTTTCTTTCAGCAGAGATGTTTTTTGACAAACCTCCTAAAAAAGAAGGGGGATCAGCTAAAATATTTCCTTGACAAAGCCATGTAAAATAATGTAAACTATATAATAGATGAAACCTAGTTTATCCGCTGACTTTCAGCTGATGAGATCATTTGTGTATTTTATACTTTTTCATATATTGATTTAAATGAATAAAATACGAGACATTCTCATTGCGCGTACCGGAATATTCGGTTTGCCCGATTTTTATGTGTTAAACCTGTTCCGATCAGGAAATGTGCAGCATAAGCCAAGTTGATTCTTGGCTTTTTTCTATTTTTACGGAGGTGAAAGATTTGAACACTTTAGTTTTGATCCTGATCATTGCCGCTGTTGCGGCGGCGATCATCGCCTTCTTCATCGGTTATGCCTTCCGCAAAAAGACGGCGGAAGCGAAAATGAAATCTGCTGAGGAAGAAGCGAAAAGGATCGTTGAAGAAGCGATTAAAGAAGCTGACGCGGCAAAAAGAGAATCCGTTCTTTCGGCGAAAGAAGAAATCATTTCCATGAAGCGTGAAGGTGAAAGAGAAACCAAAGAACGCCAAAAGGAAGTTTCCCGTATGGAACGGCGGATCATCCAAAAGGAAGAAAATCTCGATAAAAAGATCGAACATATCGAAAAGAAAGAAAACAAGCTCAACAATAAAGAACAGCGCCTCGATCAAAAACTCGAAGAAGCCAATAAGCTCGTTGCTCAAAAACAGGAAGAATTGGAACACATCAGCGGCCTTTCCATTGAAGAAGCCAAGGAACTTCTGCTTTCCGGTTTGGAGCAGGAAGTCAAATATGACGCCGCACTGATGATCAAAGAGATCGAAGCCGAAGCGAAGGAAAACGCCGAAAAGAGCGCGAAAGAAATCGTTACCCAGGCTGTTCAGCGTATTGCCGCCGACTTTGTGACGGAAACCACCGTTTCCGTTGTGGCCTTGCCCAATGATGAAATGAAGGGCCGCATCATCGGCCGTGAAGGGCGCAATATCCGCACGCTGGAAACGATGACCGGTATTGATCTGATCATCGACGATACGCCCGAAGCCGTTATCATTTCCGGGTTCGATCCCGTTCGCCGCGAAGTTGCCCGCATCGCTCTGGAAAAATTGATTCAGGACGGCCGCATCCATCCCGCCCGCATTGAGGAAATGGTGGAAAAAGCCAGAAAAGAAGTGGATCAGACCATCAAAGAAGAAGGGGAACAAGCCACCTTTGCCGTGGGTATCCACGGTCTCCATCCCGAATTGATCAAGACCCTGGGTCGATTGAAATATCGTACCAGTTACGGACAGAATGTTCTCAATCATTCCGTTGAAGTTGCGCAGTTGGCCGGTGTGATGGCCGGAGAACTCGGGCTTGATGTGAAAATGGCGAAAAGAGCCGGTCTTCTCCATGACCTCGGCAAGGCCATCGACAGAGAAGTCGAAGGGCAGCATGCTTCCCTCGGCGCAGATCTCGCCAAGAAACACGGTGAATCCAAAAACATCGTCAACGCCATTGCCGCTCATCACGGTGATGTCGATCCTACAACCATTGAAGCCGTGCTGATCCAGGCGGCCGACGCGATTTCCGCCGCGCGTCCCGGCGCCCGCCGTGAAACGCTGGAAACGTATATCAAACGTCTGGAGCAGCTTGAGGAAATCGCCAATTCCTTCAGCGGCGTCGAAAAGAGCTTTGCCATTCAGGCCGGTCGTGAAGTCCGCATCATGGTGAAGCCCGACAAGATCGATGATGTTCTTGCCGCCGGTTTGGCCCGGGATATCGTGAAACGCATTTCTTCGGAAATGGAATATCCCGGTCAGATCAAAGTCGTCGTGATCAGGGAAACGAGAGCCGTTGATTACGCGAAATAAGGATGAAAAAGAGGGTGTCGGATCAAAACACCCTCTTTCTTTTTAAAGATCATTGATGCGAAACACAGAAACAAGCTGTTCAAACAACGGCTGAAACAGGGTACGTGAGGAAAAGATGAAAATATTATTTATCGGCGACGTGGTCGGTCGTCCCGGCAGAGATGTTTTGGAAAATAACCTGCCCCTGCTGGAGCGGGAATACGATATCGATTTTACGATCGTCAACGGTGAAAACGCCACCGGCGGTTTCGGGCTGGATCTTAAGGCTTACAATACTTTAACCGCGGCCGGGGCGGATGCGCTGACCATGGGCAATCATACTTTTGACAACAGAAAGATCCTCGATTTTATCGAAGAGAAAGATAATATCATCCGCCCGCTGAATATGACGGTGAAAGCACCCGGTGTGGGAATGCGCGTTTTTACGTTAAAAAGCGGAGAAAACCTGACCGTGATCAATCTCTGCGGTCGGGTCTACAGCAATCTCGCCGTAGACTGCCCTTTTCAAGCCATGGATACGATTTTGAAAGAAACCTCGCTGCGGGACGGCGCGATTTTTGTTGATTTCCACGCCGACGCCACCTCGGAAAAGGTCTGCTTCGGTCACCGCTATGACGGTCGGGTTTCGGCGGTTTGCGGTACGCATACCCATATTCAAACGGCCGATGAAAAGATCTTACCTCACGGTACCGCCTTTATTACCGATGTCGGTATGACCGGAGCTTACGATTCCTGCCTCGGGATGAACAAAGAAGCCGCGATTTCCCGCTTCACCGAGCTGAGGCGTCAGCAGATGCGCCCGGCACAGGGAGAACGTCAGATCAACGGCGTCGTTATTACTTTGAACAGCGCGTTTAAAGCGGAAAATATTGAAAGAATCAACCGCGTTTATCCCGAATTTTGAAAGGCGGGAAAAGAGGAATTTCACGGATTACAGAGAATTATGGAAGTAACGAATCATGATTTTCGGAGGAGAACAAAACGAAATGAAATATTTTGGCGGTACGAATTTTAAAACACCTTTTTTCTTCTTCGGGAGGGGAGTTTTCGTTGATGTACGCTGAAGATATGAGCCTGGCTTTTTCAGGCTCTTTTCCTTTAAGGGCCGATGCCCACTGTGATACATTGACCCTTTTGGAAGAGGGGAAGAGCCGGCATATCGATGTTGAGACCATGAACCGCTATATGGATATGCAGTTCATGGCAATCTTCATTGAAGAAGATGACGCGGAAAAAGCCGCCGAAAAACTTGAGCGTTGCTATCACTTCTATCGTACCGTGTCCACCGAGGAATATTATGACCTTTGGATCCCGCTGAAGAACGAAACGGGTTTTGCCCGATTGGAGCGGGACAACATCGGTATCGTTCTCGCTTTGGAAAATTGTTCCGCTCTGGCCGTTGACGATGACGCGGTCTATGAAGCCTACGACAGGGGATTTCGCAGTTTCGGCCTTGTCTGGAACGGTGAAAACCGCTTCGGCGGCGGCGCTTTCAGCGATGCCGATCTGAGCTTTGAGGGAGAGCGGCTGCTGCGCACGTGCAATCGTTTGCCCGTCGCCGTCGATCTCGCTCACGCCAATAAGAAGACCTTTTTCAGCGCGCTGGATATTTTGGAATATCCGCCCATCGTAACTCACACCTGCTGCGGTTTGGTCTATGATCATCCCCGCAATCTCAATGAAGATCAGATGAAAGCGCTGCGCGGCGCCGGCGGGATCATGGGCATCACCTTTGTTCGGGATTTTTTGAGAGAAGACGGCGAAAATGCCTCCTTCGATGATATCATCGACCATATTCTTTATGCCTCGGATTACGTCGGTTTGGAAAACATCGCCTTCGGCAGTGATTTCGACGGCGCCGATATGCCGGAAGAACTGGCGGATCAATCCTGTCTCGCCGCACTCTATCTGCGCATGAAGGAACGGGATTTTTCCGAGGAGGAGATCGCCATGATCGCCGGCGGGAATCTCTTTCGCTATATGAGAGCTACATTGGGAAGGAAGGAAACATGAAATTCGATCTGCATGTGCACAGCTTTTATTCCGACGGCGTGAAATCCGTTTTTGAGCTGGCTGCCGCGGCGAAGGAAAAAGGTCTTTCCGGTTTCGCTTTGACCGATCACGATACCATCGACGGCTGGCAGGATATTCCGGCTGCGTCCGCCGAATATGATATGATCATAGTTCCCGGTGTTGAGTTCAGTACCAAGTCCGAGGGGCATACCGTCCATATTTTGGGCTACTGCATGACGGATATCGAACCGCTGAGTGAAAAATTGGCCGATCTGGCAATGAAGCGCAGAAAGCGCATTGAAAAGATGACGGAAAAGATCTCGGCTCTGGGTTATGATATCACTTTTGACGAGGTATTGGCCGAGGCGGGACGCGGTACCGTCGGCCGCCCTCATATTGCGGCGGTGCTGGCGGAAAAAGGCTGCGTCCGCAGCAGACAGGCTGCCTTTGATAAACTGCTTGAACGGGGGAAACCGGGCTATGTGCCCAGAGATCCCTATCCTTCCGTTGAGGCGGTGGCGTTGATCCTCCGCTGCGGCGGCGTCCCCGTGCTGGCCCATCCCGGTCTCGATGAAGCCTTTTTGCAGATCGACAATTTGGTTGATGCCGGTCTTAAAGGGATCGAAGCCTATCACAGCGCTCATACAGTGAAGACGGCCGCGAAATTTGCCGCCGAAGCCGCGGAAAAAGGATTGTTTATCACCGCCGGTTCCGATTATCATGGCTTTGGTGAAGTCCACGGACAACTCGGTTCGGTCACTTTGGATGAAAATACACCGCTGCCGCCGTTTTTAGAGAAATATCTCAAAGGAGCATAACATCAATGTGGAAAGAATTCAGAATCGCCGTATCCTTTTTAACGCGTTTGCCGTTGACCTATAAAGGGGAGTGGGATGAAAAATCCTTTTCCCGCGCTTCGGTTTTTTATCCCGTCGTCGGTCTCATCGTCGGCTTTTGCGCCGCCGTCGTCGCGGCGCTGCTGAAGCTGACGGGCTGTTACTCCGTTGCCGCCGTCTGCGCGCTCATCACCGCGATCTGCATCAGCGGCGGGATCCACTTGGACGGTTTTATGGATATGTGCGACGGCATCTTTGCCTCCCGCGGACGGGAAAAGGCTTTGGATATCATGAAGGACAGCCGTGTCGGTTCCTTTGCCGTGATCGGTGTCGTCATGCTGCTTTTGCTGAAATTTGCTCTTTATGACGCGGTGATCGGAGAAACGTGGTTTTTCGTTGCCTTCTTGGCCGCTTTTGCTTTTTCCCGCTTTATGATGACTTGCACGATCCTGATTTTCCCCTCGGCAAGAGAAAGCGGCCTCGGCGCGACGGTGAAAAAATACGTTGCCAAACCGGCTTTGCTCTGGGGCGTCCTCATCATCCTCGTGCTCAGTCTATGGCACGGTTTTTATCCGTTGATCCTTGCGTTCGTTCTCGCTTTTGCGATAATGATCTTTCTGGCTGATCGGATCAGCCGCTTTCTTCACGGTTTGACCGGGGATATTTACGGCGCCATGGCCGAACTCGGCGAAGCGGTTTTCCTGTTTTGTCTTGTTATTATATCCGTGATTTTGAACTGTTTCGACATTTCTCCGATGCTTTGGTGAAAAAAGACATTTTTTAAGAAAAAAACAAATTATTTTTCATTTTTATACTGGCCAAAGGCAATGATTTATGATATGATAATCTGTAATAAAAAAACGGAGGATTAGTTTTCAATGGACAAATTTGGGAAAGAAGGACTCACATACGACGACGTATTATTGATCCCGCAGGAATCGGCGGTGATTCCCAAGGACGTGAACGTCGGGACCAATCTGACGAAGAAAATTCGTCTAAATATTCCGCTGATGAGTGCGGGTATGGATACCGTTACCGAAAGCCGCATGGCCATTGCCATGGCGAGAGAAGGCGGCATCGGCATCATTCATAAGAATATGTCCATCGAAGAACAGGCTCTCGAAGTCGATATGGTAAAGCGCTCGGAGAACGGTGTCATTATCGATCCGATCTCCCTTTCGCCGGATAAGAAGATCAGCGACGCCCTGGAGATCATGGGTCATTACCGCATTTCCGGTGTGCCCATTGTCATCGAAGGCAAGCTCGTCGGCATCCTCACCAACCGCGATCTGCGCTTTGAAACCGATTATTCCAAGCGTATCGACGAAGTGATGACCAAGGAAAACATCATCACCGCGCCCGTCGGTACAGACCTGGAAAAGGCTCAGGATATCCTGAAACATCACAAGGTGGAGAAGCTTCCCCTCGTTGATGAAGAAGGCTACCTCCGCGGTCTCGTAACGATCAAGGATATCCAGAAAGCCCGTAAATATCCAAATTCCGCCAAAGACGCGCACGGACGTCTCCTGACCGGTGCCGCCGTCGGCATTGCCGCCAATACCATGGAACGCGTTGCCGCTTTGGTCAAATCCAATGTTGACGTTATCGTCGTCGATACGGCCCACGGCCATTCTCACGGCGTTTTGAATATGGTACATGAGATCAAAAAGACCTATCCCGATCTGGACATCATCGGCGGCAATGTTGCCACTGCGGCGGCGACGGAAGCGCTGATCAAAGCCGGTGCCGACGCCGTGAAAGTCGGTATCGGGCCGGGCTCCATCTGCACGACCCGTGTCGTCGCCGGGATCGGCGTGCCTCAGGTCACGGCAGTCAATGACTGCGCCAAAGTCGGTTTGGCTCATGATATCCCCATCATCGCCGACGGCGGTGTGAAATACTCCGGCGACCTCGGCAAAGCCATTGCCGCCGGCGCCAGCGTGATCATGCTCGGCAGCCTTCTCGCCGGTACCGAGGAAAGCCCCGGTGAAGTTGAGATCTATCAGGGCAGAAGCTATAAGGTTTACCGCGGCATGGGCTCCATCGCCGCGATGAAGGAAGGCAGCAAGGACCGCTACTTCCAGGATGAAACGAAGAACGCTCAGAAACTCGTTGCCGAAGGCATCGAAGGCCGCGTGCCTTTCAAGGGGCTCGTTGCCGATACGATCTTCCAGCTGATGGGCGGTCTCAAAGCCTGCATGGGTTATTGCGGCACGGCCACCATTCCCGATCTGCAGGAAAACGGACAATTCGTCCGTATCACTCAGGCCGGTCTGATCGAAAGCCATCCCCACGATGTGCAGATCACGAAAGAAGCACCGAATTATCGCATATAGTTTTCGGGAACAACGCGTTACACAGTCCATTACCATCTTACCGAGCTGATCCGGGAAGAAGACGGGTCAAGTGAAAGGAGTTCTTTAAAATGATATTCAGAGAATGCGCGGGCGGCATTATTTTCAACGAGGATAAAGTCTTTTTGCTTCAGAATGAAAAAGGTGAATGGGTCTTCCCCAAAGGGGTGATCCGTCACGGTAAAAGCTCAACGGCTGTGGCTTTGGAAAGAGCCAAGGAAGAAGCGGGTATCGACGCTTCGATCCTCAGCGCCGTCGGCGAAACAAGCTATGAATTTTATTCCATCACCCGCCACGCGCCTGTCTGCAACCGCATCGTCTGGTTTTTGATGACGACGGATTCTTCCGATTTTGATATCGCCGAAGACGACAACGTTCTCGACGGCGGTTTCTTCAACATCATCGACGCCTTTGACAAGGTGACCTACAGTCAGGATAAATCTCTCCTGAATATTGCTTACAGAAAATTAAAAGAGCTGTAAGAGAGAAAAGATAATATAACGATGAGTCGAAAGAGAGGAACGGCGTTCCTCTCTTTTTCTTTCGCCAAACGAAGAAACAAATTTTTTAAAAAAACGTTTCCGGGAGGGAGCGTTTCTTTTTATGCGCAGATAGAGTCCGCGAAGACGCGAACAGATGAATATTTTGCGAAAAGTGTTATTTGTTGACGGCCATTCTATGGGAAGAGTATAATATACTTGTATTAATATATTTAATATATGTTTGAAGTTATATATGATGTTTGAAATCAATCATAAAGAAGGGACATTGTGATGAAGAAAAGATCGTTATTATTTTTAGCTGTTGTTTTGATCATGGCTTTGATTTTCGTACTGTCCTGCGGTGTCAGTGCTGCGTCGGGAACCTGCGGCAATAACCTGACCTGGACGCTGGATGATCAGGGTACACTGACCATTTCCGGCAGCGGCAGGATGACGAATTGGGATAGCAAAAGTTCTGTACCATGGTACAGATATTCCATTAAAACAGTCAATATCGAATCTGGAGTAACTTCTATCGGGAGCTATGCATTTTACGATTGCAGTAACTTGACGAGCATCACGATCCCGCAAGGTGTGACGTCTATCGGGGATTCTGCGTTTTCCGGTTGCAGCGGTTTGACAAGTGTTTCGATCCCGGCTGGTGTGACATCCATAGGGAGTTCTGTGTTTCGGGGTTGCAGCGGTTTGACAAGTGTTTCGATCCCGAACAGTGTAACGTCCATTGGGGAGGGTGCGTTTCGCGGTTGCAGCGGTCTGAGGAGTATCACGATCCCGGACAGTGTGACGTCCATCGGAAATAGTGCGTTTAACAGTTGCAGTAGTTTAACGAATGTAACAATTGGTAATAGTGTGGAGTTCATCGGAGATTCTGCGTTTTACGGTTGCACCGGTCTGAGGAGTATCACGATCCCGGACAGTGTGACGTCCATCGGAAATAGTGCATTTTATAATTGCAGCAGTCTGTCGAGTATCACGATCCCGGAAGGTGTGACGTCCATCGGGGATTCTGTGTTTTATAATTGTAGCAATTTGATGAGTATCACGATCCCGGATAGTGTGACGTTGATAGAGGATTCTGCGTTTTATAATTGCAGCAGTTTGACGAATATCACGATCCCGGAAGTTGTGATGTTCATCGGGAATTACGCGTTTTATAATTGCAGTGGTCTGATGAGTATCACAATCCCGGCCGGTGTAACATCCATTGGGAATTATACTTTTTATAATTGTAGTGGTCTGACGAGTATCACAATCCCGGCCGGTGTAACATCCATTGGGAATTATGCGTTTTGGGGTTGCAGCGGTCTGAGGAGTATTCCGATTCCGGACGGTTTGACGTCCATTGGGGATTATGCGTTTCGGGGTTGCAACGGTCTGACAAGCATTACAATCCCGGCCGGAGTAACATCCATTGGGAATTGTACTTTTTATAATTGTAGTGGTCTGACGAG
>CACXDX010000082.1 GCA_902766525.1 uncultured Bacillota bacterium
ACCGAACTGCTGAAGAACAAAAACGTTCATATCTCCCGCCGCACCGTGGCAAAATACAGAGAGCAGCTCGGTTATCCCATTGCCGGTCAGCGTAAAAGTTTTGAAAGTAAATAAAAAACGATCTTATTTTCGGAAATAAGATCGTTTTTTTATTTGTCCAATTTTTTTCTGAGCTCCCGGACGATCTCGTTTTTGTCCGTACCGCGGATGAAGGCGAATTCTTCCGCGAGGGTGTCCTCGGCCCGTTTCATATAGCGCTCATCAATGAGATGCTGTTTTTTGCCGGTTTCGCTTTGATGACGCCTGCGTTTGTACAGCATTTTCAGCAATGCCATGAGTTCTTCCCGGTCACCGTTTTCGATGATCTTTTGATAGACATCTTTGCGCCGCGTATCCGCGGCGAGGGAAAGGGGTTTTTGCTTTGACGCTTCCCGGAAAATCGTTTTGATCTCTTTTTCCGTGAGCGGTTTTTTCAGTTTTTTGCCTATGAAGTCGTTTTCGGCGGGGACGAAAAAGGTGCTGCGCTCATCGAAGACGGGAACTAAGGTGTAGTAGAGCCGACGCTCTCCGGCAAATTCCATCTCTTTGATTTCGGTGATGCGGCAAACGCCGTGCAGGCTGTAAACGACGACATCATTGATTCGGAACATGACTTCTCCTTACGGTGCTTGTATTTCTGAAAAAGGAATCGCGTTGTATTCCCGAAAAGTACATCATTCTTCCATATATTTTATTATAGCACAAAAAATGAAAAATGGCGGAAAAATTTTTTTGCATTGGGGAAAAAGTCGCAGGATGAGTAAAACGATTTCGCGCGAAAACAGACGCTTGCGCGGAACGTTGCCGAAAACAGAGAAATGTGCTAAAATAAACAGGTTCGATTTTATTCGCGAGGAGGTTGATTTTCAGGTGAAGAAAAAAATGAACGCGAAGCTGTTTGTCGCGATCATCATCTTTACGGTCACCATCGACTGGATGGCCTGTGATATTTTCCTCCCCGCGGAACCCGAGATCCTCGCTTATTTCCATACCACGGCCGCCGTGCTCAATTCGACGCTGTCGATCTATTTTATTTTTTCCGCGATCAGCGTTTTGCTCGGGGGCCCTTTGAGCGATGAATACGGACGCAAGCCTGTGCTTCTCGCCGGGGTGGCGCTGTTTACGGTCTTCGGTTTCGGCTGTGCCGTCGCGCCCAATGTCGGTTTTTTGATTTTTTGCCGGGGCGGCGCGGCCTTCGGTTCGGGCATCATCACCGCCGTTACCATGGCGATGGTCAAGGATTATCTGGAAGCGGAAAGTTTTCAAAAAGCCATGGCCGTGCTTCAATCCGTTGTCGTCATCGGTCCCGTCATCTCGCCTTTTCTCGGCTCCTTCCTGCTGATCCTCGGCGGCTGGCGCTGGGTGATGGCCGCTCTCGGTTTCCTCGGCGCCTTTGTTTTTTGTCTCTGTCTGGCTTTACCGGAAACGCTGGCAAAGGAGCGGCGGGTCAAAGGCGGCGTATTGCCGGCGATGAAGGGACTGATCACCGTGGGCAGAGATCGGGAGTTTTCCGTGCTGCTGCTGGTCATTTCCATGTTTTGTATTCCCTTTTATGCCTTTATCGCCGTTTGCTCCTATATTTTCATCAGCGATTACGGCTTGACTTATTATCAGTACAGTCTCATTTATGGCGGGATCTGCGTGATCTCTTTCACCGCGCCCTTCCTGTATCTGCTGCTCAATAAGAAGCTCGGCGCCAAAACCTTGCTCGGTATCTGCTTCGTCCTGCTGGGGATCACCGTTGCCGGCTGCGGCAGTCTCGCCTATTGGGGGCCGATTTTCTTCTTTGTGGTTTTGATCCCCTATACCTATGCCGAAGGCATTTCCCGTCCTTTAGGCATGGTGCTCCTCCTCAACCGGCATGAGCGGACTTCCGGCGCCGCTTCGGCGCTGACGGGTTTCGCCACGTCGATCCTGGGCACCGTCGGTACCGTCGTGGCGACGCTTTCCTGGAGTAATTACCTGGACGGTCTTTTCTGGATCTTCCTCGTCTGCTTCCTGACGGCTCTCGTTTTATGGCTGCTGCTGCTGAAATGGAAGGTGAAGATGTAAAAAATAAAAAAGACGTGATCGCTGCCGCGACCGCGTCTTTTTTTGATGAAATTATTTTTCGAGGGGGCCTTTGTAGCCGTTGATGCCGCCGATGTTGGTGACGCTCGTATATCCTTTCGCCTTCAGGGCGGAAACGGCGTTGCCGCTGCGTCGTCCGCTGAGACAATAGGTGAAGATCGGCTGTTCCCTCTCGGGAACGATCTCCCGGATTTGATCGATTTCGGCCAGCGGCAGGTTCTTACTGCCGGGGATATGGCCGGCATCGTATTCCGCGGCATCGCGAACGTCGATGAGGACGGCGCCGGCCGTTTCCTGATAGCGGTTGACGCCGGCGTTGATATCCATGCCTTTCAGCAGATCCAGTATGCCCATAAATGTACCTCCTTGATGAAAGTTTTTGCTTTGTCTGCGGTTTTCCGTGATTGTGTCATTCCAGGATCGCCGCGATATTTTCATTCAGCTGTTTTTCATTGATGGCGCCGATCTGTTCGGCGACGATCTCTCCCTTTCGGTTGATGAAATAGGTTTGAGGAACGGCGGAAATGCCGTAGGCCGCGGCGGCTTCGCCGTTGTCATCCAGGTAGATCGGGAAGGAATAACCGTTTCGCTCGACGAAATCTTTGGCGGTGGCGGCGGTTTCCCGGACACCGTCGCAGAGATCGATCATCATGAAGCGGACATCGTCTCCGTGGTTTTCATAGGCTTCGGAGAGGAGAGGATATTCTTCCTCGCAGACACCGCACCAGCTCGCCCAGAAATGGACGATGACGGGTTTGTCGAGGAGATCGCGGAAGTCGACTTCATTGCCGTTTTCATCGCTGACGCGAAAATCCGGCGCGGCGTTGAATTCCGTGCTGCCGCCCGTTTCGGGCAGATGAGCGGGGGACAGGGCGCGGTAGGCGGTGAAAGCGACGCCCAAAATGATCAGCAGAATGATGAGAGTGATAAAAACGGAACGTTTTTGAGCCATGAAAAAACCTCCTCGGTTCAGTTGAAAGTCGTGAGCAACGCCGTTATCTTACCCGTTATCATAAGCAAACCGACAGCCAACAGCAAACAGGCGGAAACGGCGCGGATCAGGGCGTAGTGGTTTTTGATCCATTGAAAGGCGCCGGTCAGAGCGGAAATGAAGACCGCCGTGAGTATGAAAGGTACGCCCATGCCCAAAGCGTAGACGAGAAGCAGCAGAAATCCGTGAACGGCGTCGGCCGAAACGGAGGCCATCATTAAAGCCGCGCCCAAAAAAGCGCCGACACAGGGGGAAAGGCTTACGGCATAGACAGTGCCGAAAATGAACGCGGAGAAGATCCCGCCGATCTCCCGCCCCTTTTTCGGTCCCCTGAAAAACGGCAGGGGCAGCAGGTCCAAATAAACGAGACCGAGAGCCATGACGATGACGCCGCAGACGATCTCCGTCGCCCTTTGCCACTGCAGCAGCAGCGCGCCGAGGGAAGCGGCAAAAACACCGAGCAGGCAAAAAACGACGGAAAAGCCGAAGACAAAAGCGCCGGCTCTCGCGACGACCCGTTTTTCGCCGCCGCCGGCGAAATAGGAGATATACAGCGGCAGCAGCGGCAGGACACAGGGAGAAACGAAGGAGAGGACGCCTTCCAAAAAAGTGATGAGATATTGCATCTTTCGCCGCACCTCCTTCCTTTGCGTCGATCACATCTTTATTCTACCCGTTTTTTACCGCCGCATCAATAGTTTTTCTTTTTTTGTTTTGTGTCTTTCCTTTGCTTTCTTCGTGTTTCGCTGAAACTTGTTTCGCCGCCGGGATCAATGATAACGGTTTGACGGAAATTCCGCGTCTTTGACGCATAAGAATGGGCTTCCTGCAGATACTATAAAGGACAATTCGCAGTAAAACAGGAGGAATACAGCTATGAAAGCAACGGGAATCGTTCGCCGCATCGACGATCTCGGCCGTGTTGTGATCCCCAAGGAGATCCGCCGTACCATGCGTATCAGAGAAGGCGACCCCTTGGAGATTTTCGTTGATAAGGAAGGGGAAGTCGTCCTGAAAAAATATTCTCCGATGACGGCCCTCGGTGATTTTGCCGCAGAATACGCCGCCTCGCTCAGCCAAACGCTCAATACGACGGTGATGATCACCGACAGAGATGAGATCATCGCCGTCAGCGGCGGTTCGCGACGGGAATATTTGCATCGCCCCGTCGGCGCTCTGGTGGAGCGGGTGATGGAAGAACGCCGAACGCTGCTGAAAAATCATCCCTTGACGGAAAGAGGAGATGATTTGCTTTCCGCCGAAACGGAGGGCGGTGCCCTTTCATCTTTTTGCATCGCGCCGATCCTTCCCGGCGGCGACGTGGCGGGCAGCGTGATCATTTGTTCCGGGGATCCCAAGCGGATCATGAGTGAGACCGAGCGCAAACTGGCGGAGACGGCGGCCTCCTTTTTGGGCAGGCAACTGGAACAGTAAACCGGGATTTGCATAATCTTCCGTATATGGTATAATAAAAAAGATCCGTTGATAGGAAAATCAGAGGTTCTTACCATGTACAGAGAAAAAGATTACAATCGCGATAAAGCGGGAAAAAGCAGAGGAAAAGCGAAGGTTGTGAAGACACAATCCGTTTTCGACGATCCCGCCGCAACAAAGAAAGGGATGCCTCCCAATCCCCGCCGCAAAGCGAAGCGGGCCGAGCCCTTCGGGGAAAGGGATGAAGGGAGATCGGGCAGCCGTCCCGCCTTTTCCTTTGCCGAAGATGAAAAACCCGCGCTGCGCCGGAAGGGCGGCAAAAAAAAGTGGTGGATCATCTTCGGGATCGCGCTGCTCCTCGCCGGTTTCTGGTTTTATACGATGGGCGGTCTCAACTCCCATCCCCTGCCCAAGGACGACGCTTCTCTGGGGATATCCGCCGGCAGTGAATTCGGCGTCATCAATATCGCTCTCTTCGGCGTTGACGCCAGAGACAACGGGGACGCCGGCCGCAGCGATGCCATGATGATCGTCTCCGCCGATGTTTTTTCCGGTGATCTTAAGATGATCTCCCTGCTCAGAGATTCCAAGGTGCCCGTTGAAGGTCACGGTGAGACGAAGCTGAATCACGCTTACGCCTACGGTGGGCCGGAGCTGGCGGTGAAAACCATCAATCAGGTCTTCCATACCGATATCCGTGAATTTGCCACGGTCAATTTCAATCAGCTTTCCGATATCGTGGACGCCGTCGGCGGCGTGACTCTGGACGTCAGCGAAGCCGAACGGGAACAGATCAACGCCTTGATCGATGAGCAGTTCCCCGGTTCTCCCCATCTGGAAGGCAGCGGCAATGTTGTCCTCGACGGCAATCAGGCCATCAGTTACTCGCGTATTCGCAAGATCGATTCGGACAACGCGCGCAGCGATCGCCAGCAGGAAGTCTTGAACGGAATCTTCGCCTCGGTCAAGACGATGCACGTTTGGGAATATCCCCGCTTCATCCATAAATTTTCCGCTGCGGTGGATACCTCCGTCAGCTCTCTTGACGTCTTTCGTCTCTTGCCCATGATCTTTCATGATTTTGAGCCGGAGCGCTTCACCGTTCCCGATATCCAATACGAGACGGATCTCAAAGGGTATAAGGACAGCGACGGTCTCTGGTACTGGCATTACAATCTCGATCGGGCCGCCGATCGCATCCACGGAATCATTTACGGTGACTGAAACGTTTTGCCGCGTTCCCCCGGGGGGAACGCGGTTTTCTCTTTTCGGCATAGTTTTTTTGCTCTCGTCATAGCCTTTTGCAAAGACTGATGACGAGAGGAAAACGATGGCGGAGAAGAAAGAGGTCTATCGGCTTTCACCTTATCTCAAAAAGACGATATGGGCAGGGAAGAAGCTTTCCCGCTGCGGCGCGGAGGGGATCGGCGAGGCCTATCTGCTCTCCGCTCTGGCGGGGCGATCCTCCCGCCTCGATGACGGCACGACGCTGCGCCGTTTTTTTGCTCGCCGCGGCCTTTCGCCCGATGCTTTTCCCCTGTTGGTAAAAGCCATCGATGTTGAAGGCGCCCTCTCTGTTCAGGTTCATCCCGACAAGGATGAGCTTTGGCTGATCCGGGAGGTTTACGCGGATGCCGCTGTTTGGGTGGGTTTTCGCTGCGACGTCGCTTTGAGCGAATGCCGCGAGGCGCTGCGGGAGGGGAGGATCCTGTCGCTGCTCAATCCGATAAAAGTTGTGCCGGGAAACGAGATCATGATCCCGAAAGGGACGATCCACGGGGCAAGAGGCGTGACTTTTTATGAGATCCAGGACAATCGCGATCTGACCTTTCGCCTTTGGGATCATCATCGCGGCCGCGCCCTTCAAATCGAGGAAGGATTGTCGGTACTCGATCTTCATCGCCGCGATGCCATGGCGAAAAATCCTTTTCCCATCCGCTTTGAGGAGGTCGACGGTGTTCTTCCCCCGAGAGAAGGGGCGAAGGCGATCCTCTGTCTGAAGGGCAAAGGGCACTGGGGAGGCCTGCCGTTTACGGCGGGGGACTGCCTTTTTTCGCCTTCTTTTTCTTCTCCCTCTCTCTTCGGCCGCGCTTCGCTGTTAACGCTCTCTTTGGAAAAATTTTGTTGAAAATAAGGGAATAAGTATTGAATTTCGGACACCGCTATAGTAAAATAAATATATATTGTTTCCTTTTATACAGAGATGTTTTACTGAGGTGTCGCAATGAAGCTCCTTCATGAAAAAATCAGAAAAGACGGAAAAGTTTTCGCCGGCAATATCCTCAAGGTTGACAGCTTCTTGAATCATCAGATCGATGTGAAGTTCATGGAAGCCCTTGGGGAGGAGATTGCGCGGCGTTTTTCTTCCTGCGGCGTAACGAAAGTGCTCACGGTGGAAGCCAGCGGGATCGCCCTCGCTTTTCCCGTGGCTCAGAAAATCGGATGCGATATGGTCTTTGCCAAAAAATCCCAGACCAAAAATCTCGGTTCCTCGGTTTATTCCACTCCGGTGGAATCCTTTACCCACGGCTGCGTTTATGATATCCGTGTTGCCAAAGAATATCTCAATGAAGACGACGTCGTTTTGATCGTCGATGATTTTCTCGCCAACGGCAATGCCGTCCGCGGTCTTCTCGATATCGTGAAAAAAGCCGGCGCGAAGCCGGCCGGCGTCGCCATTGCCATTGAGAAGGGTTTTCAGGACGGAGGCAAACGCCTCAGAGAAGACGGCGTTCGTTTGGAATCCATGGCCATCGTCGAATCCATGGACGCGACGACGGGAGAGATCGTCTTTGCCGACTGATCCCGGGTCTGTCTCCGCGCTCCGCTCCACTTATTTCGGTTATAGGGTCAAGCCTTATAAATATTATTTTTCTGGAGGAAAAAAATGAAAAAGACAAAAGTACTTCTCGTTGCTCTCCTTGCCGTTGTTGTTGTCTTTGCTTTTGCCGCCTGCGGCGGCAGCGACAGTGACAGCGAAGCCGCTGCGGATGGCGGCGCCGCTGCCGGGATCCCCGTCGAAGATATTAAAGTCGGCGTCGTTCACATCGGCGACCCCGCTGACGGAACCGGTTACTCTTTCATGCATGACCAGGGTATTATCGGTATGCAGGAAAACATCGGTCTCTCCGATGACCAGATCGTTCGCGAACTGAACATCGATGATTCCGACTCCAATGCTATTCGCAATGCCATCGAAGACTGCATTGCCCAGGGATGCAACGTCATCTTCACCACCAGTTACGGTTATATGGATCTTACGGAAGAACTCGCCGGGGAATATCCCGACATTTATTTCTCCCATGCCACCGGTTATAAATCCAACGATACCAACTTCAACAACTACTTCGGCCGCATTTACCAGGCCCGTTATCTTTCCGGTATCGCCGCCGGCCTTAAGACCGAATCCAATAAGATCGGTTATGTTGCCGCTTACGGCACTGAACTGGCCGAAACCTGCTCCGGCATCAATGCCTTCGCCCTCGGCGTACAGTCCGTCAATCCCGATGCCGTCGTCTATGTGAAATCTCTCAACAGCTGGTATGATCCGAGCAATGAAACGGCTTATGCCGAAGCCCTCATCGAAATGGGCTGCGACGTCATCGCCCAGCATTGCGATACCCCCAATCCCCAGATCGCCGCGGAAAAGGCCGGTGTCTTCGGTGTCGGCTACAACTCCGATATGGCTGCCGACGCGCCCAAAGCTGAACTGACCTCCGCGATTTGGAACTGGGATGTTTATTACACCACCGCTGTCCAGGCTGTGATCGACGGCACCTGGGCCGAACTCGGCAATTACTATGGCGGCCTCAAGGAAGGCTTTGTCGATATCGCTCCGCTGACGGACAACTGTGCCGAAGGCACCCAGGAAAAAATCGACGCTGTCAGAGCTCTCATCGTTGACGGCAGCTGGGATGTTTTCTCCGGCGTGAAACTTTCCTTTGACGAAAACGGTGAAATCGTTCAGACCGATGCTCCTCTCGAAGATAACGAAGGCAACGTTATCGTCGAAGCCGGCGGAGCCTCCGTGGAAGATTCCGTGATCACCGGTACCATGAATTACTTTGTGGCAGGCGTTGAACTGAAATAAATCCGCTTTAAAGGCAGAGGAGTGCCGGTCCGGCGCTCCTCTGCTCTTCTACTCTTCAGAAGGGTAAACAAAAAAGACCATGACTGAAAAAGAAAGTATTGCCATTGCCCTTTCGGGCATTACAAAACGATTCGGTTCCGTTGTCGCCAACGATCATATCGATCTCTCGCTGCGCCGCGGGGAGATCCTCGCGCTTTTGGGCGAAAACGGCGCCGGCAAAACGACGCTGATGAACATGCTTTCCGGGATCTACAAACCCGATGAAGGCGAGATCCGCATCGACGGCAAAGTCGTTTCCATCAATTCTCCGGAAGATGCCAAACGACTCGGTATCGGTATGGTTCATCAGCATTTTAAGTTGGTGGAAACCTTTTCCGCCGCCGATAATATCTGGATCGGCAACGAAGAGGATAAAGATTTTTTCTTAAAGAAAGACCGCTTTGAAAAAATCGGCGGGATCAGCCGCGACTTCGGTTTTGAGATCAATCCCGAAAAGATCGTCGCCGATATGTCGGTTTCCGAAAAGCAGACCATTGAAATCCTGAAAGTGCTCTATTACGGTGCCGGCATTCTCGTTCTCGATGAACCGACGGCGGTGCTGACGCATCAGGAAACGCAAAAGCTTTTTGCCATCCTGCG